>CAJQND010000319.1 GCA_905479595.1 uncultured Hyphomicrobiales bacterium | reverse complement strand
CTCCCTAACAAACGCCAAACTATGGCATGGCGTAAAATGGTACGCTGGGAAGAAGTTTATCTGATAATTACAAGAGGTGCAGAAATATTTGACTGAAGGATTCGAGTACAAAATGAATATTATTCGACTACTATTATCGGTTTTGTTTCTAACTGTTTCGACCTCAGTATTCGCTCAGCAAAAACCAAATATAGTCATGGTTTTTATGGACAATTTTGGCTGGGGAGAGCCGGGATTCAATGGTGGTGGAATAATTCGGGGAGCGCCAACTCCACGTCTCGATCAATTAGCAGACGAAGGTCTCAGGCTGACCAACTTCAATGTTGAAGTGCAATGCACACCCTCTCGGTCCGCCATCATGACTGGTCGCTATGCGATCAGAAGTGGCAATGGTACAGTTCCACTTGGTGAAGGTGTTTACGGCTTGGTCCAGTGGGAAGTCACGATGGCGGAAATGCTTTCTGAGGCTGGGTATGCCACAGGCATGTACGGAAAGTGGCACCTCGGCCGCACAGAGGGGCGATACCCGACGGACCAAGGTTTCGATGAGTGGTATGGCATTCCTAATACCACCGATGAGTCCGCCTACACTTCGCTTGAAGGATTCGCCGAAAGTGGTTTGCCGGTACCTTATGTTCTCGACGCAGTGAAAGGCGGCACTCCGACGGAGGAGCACGTCTATGACGTAAACTATCGTCCACTCATTGATCGAGAGTTGACCAACAGAGCAATCAGCTTCATGAAGAAGCACGCAACCAAAAAGCCATTCTTTATCTATCTTCCCTATACGGCGACTCATTTCCCAACCATGCCCCACCCGGATTTTAAAGGTAAATCCGGAAAAGGCCGATGGGGTGATCTCCTTATGCAGATTGACAGCTATGTTGGTGAGTTGATCGATACGGTCGACGAGTTAGGTATTGCAGAGAACACGGTCTTCATCTTCACCGCAGACAATGGCCCGGAGTCATTGGGTACGGATGAGACGTCGTTAACCGTTGAGACGGCCATCCACGGCACAGCTGGGCCGTGGCGCTCGAGCCTGTTCACGGGATACGAAGGTGCTCTACGTGTACCCTTTGCGATTCGCTGGCCTGGCAAAATCAAGGCGGGAAGTGTGAGCGACCAGATCGTACATGAAATGGATTTGTTTCCGACGTTCGCGAAGATTGCCGGAGGAAAAGTTCCTGAAGATCGTGTCATCGACGGAATTGACACATCCGATTTCCTCTTGGGGAAGAAGCCCGATTCGGGACGTGATGGTTTTGTTGTGTACATGGGCAACGACATTTTTGGTGTGAAATGGCGTGATTGGAAAATTCATTTCAAGGAGCAAAGTGGGTGGAATGGTGTGTTGCGGGAATACACCATGCCGAGGGTCTACAATCTCATAAATGACCCCTTCGAACGGGACAACGTCTTGTTTCCAAATACCTGGGTGCTGCGGAAGGGATTGCCTCAATTAGAGGAGCATGCGGCCTCACTGAAAGCCAATCCGCCGATCCCGACGGGAGCGCTTGATCCGTATGAGCCGCCAAAATAGGATAGGACAGTATTGACCGACACCTGGCAGATGCGAAAACTGGGAGAACAGAATGACTTGGCTGATCGCTGCAATTTTGCTTTTGTTTCTTGTAAACAACACACAAGCAGCAGAAGGTGCAGCGTCGAATTATTTTCCCGGCGCCTACGGCAGCCTGCTCGTCGCCATGGCGCCGGAACCTGGCCCGGTGGCAGTCAGCCTCAATCTCTTTTTTAAGGGGAAGACAGATTTCGCCGTACGGCAGGGTCGCCTCGACACTGACCTTACGGCGACGGCCTTCTATACCCTTGCACAAGGGTTATATGTTTGGGATGTACCGGAATCCGGAGGTCGGTTCGCATTTGGCGCTTACGTCCCTTACGGATACTCCAGAGTTAAGGGAGATGTTACGACCAAGCTGGGCGTATTCCGATTTGACGAAGCAGTAGATGGAGTAGGTGATATTGGAATAATTCCTGTTTCCTATTACTGGAACACCGGCAATTTTCACATCAACTTTTATGAACTCGTCATCGCGCCGACTGGCAAGTACGAAATTGACAAGGAGGTTTTTGTAGGTCGCAACTACTGGAGCTTTGACACAGTTCTCGCGGCAACCTGGTTCGATCCTAATATGGGAACGGAGTTATCTGCAGCTGGCGGCATTATGGTCAATTCCAAAAACAATGCGACAGACTACAAGACCGGCACGGAGTTTCACCTGGACCTTACAGCCAATCAGTTTGTCACGGAGGAACTTGCTCTGGGCTTGCGCGGATATGTTTATCAGCAACTGACTGGTGATAGTGGTTCCGGTGCTTTACTTGGCGACTTCAAGGGTGAATCGATTGGCGGTGGGTTTGGCCTCTCATGGGTTCCGGCAGAGATGGGAGGGAAGCTTGCGATTACCGGCTCCTGGCTTCGAGACTTGCGAGCGAAACGAAGGTTGAAGGCAGATTATGCTTCAGTTTCCATCGCGATGACATTTTAAAGATGAGCCCCAAAAGGGGATGTGGTCGACTGAAGGACCGGCGCAGGGTCGCGACCCGGTATGACAGATGCCCAGTGATATTCCTGTCGGCCAGCGCCCACACGGTAACCGTACTGTTTTGGATATGAGTCCAGAGCCTAGGCTGAAGCGCGCCCGAACAAATCAATCTGTTTGCTGGAATTGGGCTGGCACACACCTGGTAATGGAGATGGATGTACGCGCCTGGGGCGCACCGGCAAGCAGGCTTCGCGCAACCGCACGGCAGGGGCAATCGCAGCCTTTAAATCACAGATAACAGCTTCTGCTTCATCATCGCTCTCGGCCAGAAGATGGACATGAATTTCATCTGCACCGGCATTGCGCGCCAATGCAGCGGCATGACCGTTTCCTGCCCCCCAGAAGGCCGGAAACCTTCCCAATGCGCGCGCGGTGCGGCTGCCATCAGCCTCCCGGCGCACGGCCAGATAAACTGCACCTGGCAAAGGCGGGCAGTTTTGCGGGCTATAGATGGAAAAGATGTAACGACGGCCAGACTGACCGATCCAATACTGGAACCGTTCCTGAAAACGGGCATCACTGGCGATATGAGACGGGGTGTTTGTTTGCGTTTTGTTCATGCGAACAAAAATAGAACATTACTGGTTAATGACAAGTTAATTCTTTGCCAAATGCAAAAAATTTTTGTGACTAACTACATTTTGAATAGCCGCAGCTCAGGCATGTCTGGCACCCCTCCTGGAAAACCAGGGCCGCCGTGGCGCATTTCGGGCAGTGCTGCAATCCAGCCCCGCCCTCATTCACCGCCATTGCGGCTTTGGCGCGGCCTTCGCTGGTGGACAGGCCATCTGCTTCGCCAGAGGCTAGAAAGCCGGTATCAATCATATGACGTTCGATGATGCCGCCAATGGCCGCCAGAAGGCTTGGCACATATCTGCCGCCCATCCATTGCCCGCCACGCGGATCGAACACGGCTTTCAATTCCTCCACCACAAACGAGACATCGCCGCCGCGGCGGAACACGGCAGATATCATCCGGGTAAGCGCCACGGTCCACGCATAATGTTCCATGTTCTTGGAGTTGATGAATATCTCAAAAGGACGCCTGCGGTCATTTTGGATGATATCATTAAGAGTGATGTAGATGGCGTGATCGGAGTCCGGCCATTTCAGCTTGTAGGTAAATCCAGGCAGAACTTTTTCGCGTTCCAGCGGTTGCTGCATATAAACCACATCGCCGGAATCTGAGTTTAACGGCATTGGTGCATCCAGCGCCAAAGCGCTTTGTCCGCCCTGTTCTTCGCTTGCCACTTCAACAGGCGTCGTGCTCAGCACGGAGCCGGTAATGTCATTGGGCCGGTAAGTGGTGCAGCCTTTAAGGCCACGCGCATAGGCCATAGCATAGACATTCTTGAAGTCATCAAAGGAAATGCTGTCTGGCACGTTCACTGTTTTGGAAATAGATGAGTCCACATGTGGCTGAACGGCGGCCTGCATGGTGATATGATCTTCCGCGGCAAGCTCTTGCGCAGTAACAAAATAATCCGGCAAGGCAGCATCTGCACCAAAACGCGTTTGATAGAGCCGGTAAGCATAATCTGAGACCGCCTCTTCGCGCTTGCTGCCATCGGGTTGCAGAATCTTGCGCTGGTAACTCCAGGCAAAAACCGGCTCAATGCCTGATGAGACATTCCCGGCAAACAGAGAAATGGTACCGGTTGGCGCAATCGACGTGAGCAGCGCATTGCGCATGCCATGTTCTGCAATTGCCTGACGCACCTCTTTGCTGAGCCCTTTCACATGTTCACCTGCCAAAAAGCCAGATGCGTCATAGAGAGGGAACACACCCTTTTCTGCGGCGAGTGCTGCACTTGCCAAATAGGCAGCGCGTTCAATCGTCTCCATCCACGATTGCGCAAGTTCAGCAGCGTCTTTTGACCCATAGCGTTTGGAACACATGATCAACGCATCAGCCAGCCCGGTAACGCCAAGGCCAATGCGCCGCTTGGCAACAGCCTCCTGGCGCTGCGCATCGAGGGGGAAACGAGAAATGTCGATCACATTATCCATCATGCGAACGGCCGTTGCGGTGAGCTCGGAAAGCTCATCCACATCAATCGCAGCATTCTTTTCAAATGCATGGCGAACCAGCCGCGCCAGGTTAATGGAACCGAGAAGGCATGCCCCGTACGGCGGCAAAGGCTGTTCGCCACAGGGGTTGGTGCATTGGATGGTTTCGCAATAATGCAAATTGTTACGTGCATTCACCCGGTCAATAAAAATAACCCCGGGCTCTGCATGATCGTAATTGGCGCGCATAATCTGGTCCCACAAATCGCGGGCCTTAACCGTGCGGAACACTTCGCCGCCAAACACCAGCGGCCAATCGCTTCCAGCTTCCACCGCCTCCATGAAAAGATCCGTGGCCAGAACCGAAAGATTGAACATCGACAATCGCCCCGCCTGGCGTTTGGCAGAGATGAAATCCTCAATATCTGGATGATCGCAACGCATGGTCGCCATCATCGCACCACGCCTGGAACCAGCCGACATGATGGTGCGGCACATGGCGTCCCACACGTCCATAAAGCTCAACGGTCCCGATGCATCAGCCCCGACCCCTTTTACCGGAGCACCCTTCGGCCTCAGTGACGAGAAATCGTGGCCGATCCCGCCGCCTTGCTGCATGGTGAGTGCCGCTTCTTTGAGCCCGTCAAAAATACCGCCCATATCATCTTCGAGAGTGCCCATGACGAAACAATTGAACAACGTCACCCGGCGCCCGGTTCCCGCACCGGCCAGAATTCGTCCGGCGGGAAGAAATCTGTAGTCAGACAATGCATCGGCAAATTTCTGCTGCCAGTGGGCGCGCTCACTCTTCGGCTCAGCCGCCGCCAGGGCTTTTGCCACCCGTTGCCAGCTCTCATCAATACTTGCATCGCCCCCAGAACCATCCTGCCGCTTAAAACGATATTTCATGTCCCAGATTTCATGAGAAATCTGCGGCATTTCAAGCGAGGTATCGGTTGAATCTGTACGCATAAACTGGTGCCTTGAGAAATCTAATCAGACAAAGGAACATAGCAGATGTTCCCAATTTGTTCAACAATGCTTACGTTAATCGAAAGGAAACGGAACCCGGCCATCGCGTTCGCGGGCTTCATCCATTAGCAGTTGCGTTGCGGTTTCGATGCGTTCTTGCAGCACCTGGTTGAATTCTTCGCGCTTTAACCCCGCTGGAATTGGGTCGAGCACCTGCATGATGATGGTTCCAGGATAGCGCAGGAATTTCCTCCGGGGCCAGTAGAGGCCTGAATTTAGCGCCACAGGCACGCAGGTAACGCTGAGGTTGTTGTAAAGGGCATTGGCACCAATCTTGTAGCGTGCAGGCGCGCCTGCAGGCCTGCGGGTGCCTTCGGGGAAGATAATCACCTGGCGGCCATCGGCAATCACCCGTTTGCCGCCTTTCACCAAGCTTTTGATGGCCGAGCCCTTTTTGCCGCGATGCACTTTGATCATCTCAAAGCGCCATACCAGCCAGCCAAATAACGGTATCCAGGTCAGTTCGCGCTTCATGATAATCGCAGGATCATCGACAATGCGGCAGATCGTAAATGTTTCCCAGGTGGATTGGTGTTTGGAGGCAATAATAAGCGGGCCTTCAGGAATTTTCTCCAACCCGCGCAACTCGATTTTTGTGCCCACCAATACGCGCAACAAAAAATCCTGCGCTCTTGAGAAAGATTGCAGCAAACGGATGCCACTAATGCGCGGCAGCACGAATGTCGACAACCCGACCAGCATATAGCCGATCATGGTCACATAGAATGCAACGTTGAAAAGAAGCGAACGAACAAATTGCAACAATTCTATCCTTTGGGCACCGTGCCAGGAGTGGCGGGCTTGCTTGCCAGATAATTTACCCCAATGGCCAGCAAATATTTTGAATATTCTGAAAATAAGAGACTTATCCGGGTGGTGTTGAGCCACCATTGCCACTCTGTACTACTCTTCTCCTCCTTGGGAACCACGGCATAGGCGGTCAGGGCGGTATTGGGCATATGGTGGGAAAACTCGACCAGGCTGCGGGGCAAATGATACGCAGCTGTCACAACGATCAGGCTTTTATAGTCCTTTTTTGCCGCCCATTCAGCAGCCTCCACGGCATTTCCCGCTGTGTTCAGCGCAGCGCGCCCCAGATCAATACAGCATTCAAACAATTTTTCTGAGTTCACCACCTGGGCAGCAAGCTGTTTGCGGGTGGTCGCCTGATGAACGCCGCTAATCAAAAGCCTTTTGGCCTTGTCCTGGCTCAACAGATCGACCCCACGGGCAATACGCGCCGGCCCGCCGGTTAATACCACAATACCGTCTGCTTTTTCCGGTTCAGCTTGCGAAAGATTAATGACCTCGTGAGTGAATAAAACGAATCCGGCCATGAACAAAACGCCGAGCACGATTGCAACCATAGCAATGATCGTAAATGCGGTTCGTGCACCGCGCACTGTTCCACCCGTTTCAACCCCGGTCATCACTTCCCGCCCAAAAGCACCCCCGCCTGAATGGCGTAAGCATAGCAGTATTCATAAAACACGCCGCAGCATGCTTACAACCGAAAGCCGCGCTGTCATCACACTAATCAGCGTTGCAGTGAGGGGCACAAGCAAAAACAGTGCATAATTTGCATAACTGAACGCCTGCGGCCCGAACAGCAGTTGACGCCCGGCTTGCACGAGGCCCGTTGTGGCATCTGAATGTCCGGCAACACTGATGGCAGCAAATGTCGCAAGACCACCGAGCGTGCCGATCAGCCCGCCACGCAATCCAAGTTTTAGAAATTGCCGCTGCACTTCGCGGGCAACAAAGTCATCGCGCGCACCGGCCAGATGCAAAACCTGGATGGTATCCCGGTTGGCATCCATTGCAGCACGCGTTGCAAAAACCACCAGCGCCACTGCCGCCAGAGCCACCAGCAACAAAATGCCGTAGCCAGCAAGGCGCAGGGTTCCAGCGGTTCTGGTAATCTGCCCCTGCCATTGGCGATGGGTATCCAGACTGCCTCCGGGAATGGACGTTTCAACCTTGGCAGCAAGGACAGCAAAATCTGGCGGGGTTTTTGGATCGATCTCAACCGCGATCAAACGCGGGATTGGCAGTTCTTCAAGAATTTTGCCCGATCCAAGCCATGGCTCCAGCAGTTCGGCGGCATCATCAGCATCCAGAACATTGACGGCGGAGACACCATTGGTTTCTTCCAGCAATTTGCGCGCAAGATCCAGGGTCTCGGCCATATCGGCTCCGGCGACAGGGCGGACCTGCACCGTTACTTCACCAGAAATATCCGAAGACCAAACATCAATCGACTTGTTGATAAAAATCAGTGCCCCAAGAGCCAGGCAGGCGAGATAACACATGATGCTCAAGGAAGCGGTGAGCATGCGCCCGGAAAGGCCCCTGTCTGGCATGATGCGGTTGAACATGCGCGCGCGCTTGCGCGCTGAGTAGCTCGATTGGGTGTTCATTTGCCAGCCCGTTGTTTGAGGACCAATTGGCCATCATCAAGGGTCAGGCTTGGCGCCTTGTATTGATGCATCAATCCTGTGTCATGGGTT
>CAJQND010000318.1 GCA_905479595.1 uncultured Hyphomicrobiales bacterium | reverse complement strand
CTTACACTCAAGGCTTTGAACCTGTGTGCTCACCGCCGGTGGGGACTTTCACCCCGCCCTGAGAACATTTAACGCGCCACAGACAATCCATGGCACCGTTGGATCATAGACTTGCCGTGGCAAGAATTCCAGCAACATCTGCACCGGGGATATAGCCATAGGTGGTGCGGAACGCGCCATTTAATCTGGTGCTAATGAAGGCGTCCGCCACCGCATCTGGGGCGCTTTCACGCAACAAGGTTGCCGCCGCGAGATAAACCAAATGCTCAACGGTGCCACGCAAATCGCCTTCGCCAGTTCCCCTTAATGCCTGACCAACCGCGCGCGCGCCGTCTTGAACACGCTTTTCACCGCTTGCTTCGAGCCACGCCAGGACCACATCCAGCGCCTCAGGCGAGCGATGTGCAGCCCGCATCACATCCAGACACATAACATTGCCTGAACCCTCCCAAATGGCGTTGAGCGGGCTTTCGCGGAACGCCCACGCCATGGGCCCTTCTTCCACATAGCCGCCGCCGCCAAGGCATTCCATCGCCTCATAGGTGAAATTTGGGGCAGCCTTGCATATCCAGTATTTGATTGCGGGGGTCATTACCCGTGCGAACGCCGCATTTAACTCGTTTTCCGGGCGATCAAAGGCGCGCGCCAGCCGGAAGGACAACGCAACCGCAGCCTGCATATCCAGCGTTAAATCCGCCAGCACAGACTTCATCAGCGGCTGATCAATCAGCTTTTTCTGGAATGCCGTGCGGTGGTGAGCGTGGTGCACCGCATTGGCAAGCCCCCAGCGCATGAGCCCGGCAGATGCGACGGCGCAATCAAACCGGGTATACGCCACCATATTCAAAATAGTGCGCACCCCGCGCCCCTCTTCGCCCACCAACCATCCGTGTGCTCCGGCAAACTCAACCTCGGTGGAGGCATTGGACCGATTGCCAAGCTTACTTTTCAAACGCATCAGGTGGATGGAATTTCGGCTGTCATCAGGCAAAAAACGCGGCAGGAAAAAGCACGACAATCCACCTGGAGCCTGCGCCAGCACAAAAAACGCGTCGCACATAGGCGCAGAGAGAAACCATTTGTGGCCTGTGAGAATATATTCACCTGCGCTCCCGGTAGGCTCTGCCCTGGTCGTATTGGCGCGAACGTCAGATCCACCCTGCTTTTCGGTCATCCCCATGCCAATGGTTACGGAGGCTTTTTCACGTGCTGGAATATCTGCCCCATCATAACAGCGCGCCATGATGCGCGGCTTCCAGACGTCCTCAAGCTCAGGTTGGTGACGAAGCACCGATAGCGCAGCATTTGTCATCACCAGCGGGCACGTGTGACCGGGCTCCATTTGATACCCCATATAGATAATCGCAGCGCGATCCACATTGCGCCCCGGCGTGTCCTCAAAAGCGCGGCAATGCATGCCAGCCTCCATAGACGCCGCCATGACCTCATGCCAGGCCGGGTGGAACTCCACCGTGTCGACCCGCTCGCCGCGCGGCGTGAAGGCTTTCAATTGCGGTGAGAATTCATTCGCCAACCTCCCGGCATGGAGCATATGGGCGCTCCCGGCAAGCTCACCATAAGTGGCAAGATCATCCCATGCAGCGCCCCCACCTTCGCGTTTTACCGCCGCCTGCAAAATCGGGTCTGAGGTAAAAAGATTGATGTTTTCAAACGCCGGGGGCTGGTTAAACACTTCATGGGTTTCAAAGCTCGAATGTGATGTCATTTCTTGTTCCTCCGCGCCTCAGCATAATCTGAACTGGAAAACTGTTGAAGTGTGCTTGCTGAAATCCCAAAAGGCGGTTAAAGAACTGGCTTTAATGAACGCGCAAAAAACTTCATCAGCTCCGCTTCTCAAATCGACACATCTTTTGGGAATTGAAGGGCTTTCTCCCTCTGAAATCAATTCATTGCTGGACTTAGCTAACAATTACGTTGAGCTGAACCGTCAAATACAGAAAAAGCAAGACACCCTGCGCGGGCGCACCCAAATCAACGTTTTTTTCGAAAATTCAACCCGCACACAGGCCTCTTTTGAGCTGGCGGGCAAGCGTTTGGGTGCCGATGTGATGAATATGTCGGTGACAAGTTCGTCAGTTAAAAAGGGCGAAACCCTCATCGATACCGCCATGACGCTAAGCGCCATGCACCCGGATTTACTGGTCATTCGCCATTCTTCTGCAGGCGCATGCGAACTGCTGGCGCAAAAGGTTGGTTGTGCTGTGGTCAATGCTGGCGATGGCAGCCATGAGCACCCGACCCAGGCACTTCTCGATGCCCTGACCATCAGGCGTCGCAAAGGCAAGCTGCAAGGGCTCACAGTGGCCATATGCGGCGATATTCTACATTCCAGAGTGGCACGCTCCAATATCCTTCTTTTGCACACCATGGGCGCGCGGGTGCGAATTATCGCCCCCTCCACGTTGCTGCCACCGGATTCTGACCGACTTGGCGTTGAAGTGTTCACAAATCTGGAAGATGGCATTGCAGGGTGCGACATCGTCATGATGCTGCGCCTGCAGCTGGAGCGGATGAACGGGGCGTATGTACCTTCAACTCGCGAATATTACCGATATTTTGGGCTGAATGCGGAAAAGCTCGCATTGGCGAAACCCGATGCGCTGGTAATGCACCCAGGCCCAATGAATCGTGGGGTGGAAATTGCCTCAGCGGTGGCGGATGGGGTGCAAAGTGTGATTAGCGAGCAAGTTGAAATGGGGGTCGCGGTGCGCATGGCAGTTCTCGATGCCTTGTCTCGAAACTTGCCCGGCGGAGGAAATGCCTGATGGTCCCGCCTTTGGCTGCAAACTCTGCCCTGACAAATCCCAAAAGTGCCAAGTTTACTAATGCGCGCCTGTTAGATCCGGCCACGGGGCTGGATTGTCTCGGCGGTATTGCTATCGAAGATGGCCGTATCGCAGCTATCGGAAAAGACGTTAAGGCCACGAGCGATAGTTATGACTGCAAAGGCGCGCTGTTGATCGCAGGGCTGGTTGATATGCGGGTTTTCGCCGGCGAACCGGGATTGGAATACCGCGAAACCCTGGCAACAGCGTCCCAGGCCGCCGCGGCAGGCGGTGTAACGACCATCATCACCATGCCCAATACGGACCCGGTCATTGACGAAGTTGCCCTGGTGGATTTCATTCTGCGCCGCGCCCGCGACAATGCCCTTGTGCGAGTTGCCCCCATGGCCGCCCTTACAAAGGGATTGAACGGCGCGGAGATGACCGAATTTGGCCTGCTGCAGGATGCTGGTGCCGTTGCGGTCACAGATGGTGTGAAATCAGTTGCAAATCCGCGCATTTTGCGCCGCGCCCTGGCCTATGCGAAAGATTTCGGCACATTGGTTGTCCAGCATGTGGAAGATG
>CAJQND010000317.1 GCA_905479595.1 uncultured Hyphomicrobiales bacterium | reverse complement strand
GGCGAGACGCTGCCGGTCTATCCAGTAAAGGGTTATTCGGTCACAGCACCTCTTTCAAAGGGCGGCGTCGCACCACGAATTGGTGGTGTAGATGAAGAAAACCTCGTGGCTTACTGCCCCATGGGTGACCGGATACGTATTACCGCAACCGCCGAGTTTTCAGGGTATAACTGCGATCATAAACCGTCTGATTTCCACCACATGCTGGCAGTGGCGAAACAACTTTTTCCCAAAGGGGTGGATTTTGATGATTTATCCCACTGGGCGGGACTGCGGCCAATGACACCAGAGGGCACGCCGATTTTGGGGCGCGGTAAATTCTCAAACGTCTGGTATAATACTGGCCTTGGCCATATGGGCTGGACCATGGCCCATGGCTCAGCCCGCATTACTGCTGATTTGATTGCAGGCAAACCACCTGAAATCTCATTAGATGGAATGGAATTAAAATAATCCCGGAGGCAAACATGGCAGATACCGCCCGATACAACGAAGCAACTATTCTGGCAGAACACTTGCCTGTCGTTCTTGATGGCGGCGTTGCTGAGCGCGCGCGGATCGGGCTTGTAACCCTGGCGACCGACTTCACCATTGAACATGAATGGAAGCGGCTCTCTGACCTGCCCGGGGTCGCGGTTTATGGCGCACGTATTTTCAACGAAGACACAATCACGCCGGAGAGCCTTCGCGACATGGGATCGCGTATCACTGCAACTGCCGACTTGATTTTGCCCGGATGCGATTTGGATGTTTTGGCATATGGCTGCACGTCTGCATCAATGGCACTCGGCGAAGAGGCCGTTTTTGAGCGTTTGAAAGCCTCACGCCCCAATGCAGCGGTTACCACTCCCATAACAGCCGCGTTTGCTGCATTCGATGCATTTGGGGCAAAAAGAATTGCTGTCCTCACCCCGTACCGCGCTGATGTGAACCAAATTGTTGCCGAATACATCCGCGCACGTGGTTTCGAAGTTCCCGTTTTTGGTTCGTTCAACGAAGAAAGCGATGCGGTCGTTGCCTGCATTGATGCTGCATCAATCAATGCAGGGATCGATCACATTTGCGGGCTTGCAGATGTAGACGCTGTGTTCGTGTCGTGCACAACGGTGCGTATCGCCGAACACGTTGCGGATATCGAAAAGCGCATTGGCTTGCCGGTTACATCTTCAAATCACGCCATGGCCTGGCATGCCATGCGCCTGGCGGGTGTAGAAGATGAGCGCCCGGAACTGGGTCGGCTGTTCGCTCATCACCTCGCGAAGTGAGCGAATTTCGAGACCAGCTTCTCATAAACATCGCGCTTGAATGGCACGACAAGCACTGGCAACTGCTTCATGTCGACCCATTGCCAGGCATCAAATTCGGGACGGTGATCTTCCGGGGTTATATTAAACTCTGAATCTTTACCGAGAAATCGCAACGCAAACCATTTTTGTTTCTGACCGCGATACTTTCCCTTCAATGCCGTTCCAACGGCTTCATCCGGCAAATCATATTTCAACCAGTCTTTTGTTTTCCCGATAATTTTGGCATTGGATGTGCCAACTTCTTCATACAATTCGCGCAATGCGGCAGCTTTTGGCTTTTCACCTGCATCAATGCCACCTTGTGGCATTTGCCACAGGGCAGCAGACCCATCGCCATGCCATTTTGACACCCTGCGGCCAACCCATACCTTGTTTTCCCGGTTCAAAAGCATGATGCCGACACATGGCCGGTATGGCAGTTTCTTTGCGCAAATCTTAGACATATCTCAAGGAGCCATCTTTCATGTTTTTATGGACGTCGCTCTAATACAATGACGTGACAGGCACAAGACCAAGTCCGTTTTTTCCCAGTGTTTCTTCCCATTTAACAATTTCATTCAAGGTCGTCGGCAAGGCGGTCCCCATGCCGATTGCCCAGCCTCGCTTTGCTGCCAGGGCCTCCAAACGTTTCAATGCGGCTTGGGTATTCTTCGCGCCCGCAATCCCATCGATGACCACATCTGCGCGGCGAACGCCAAGATTAAATTGCTCGCCAATTTCCATTGCCTTGGTGCGGCCTGTCGAACCATCGTCAAGATAGTACACACCACGACGTTTGAACTCCGCCAGCACCGGACCAAGAGACGCCACATCGCTAGAAAACTTGGCCCCCATATAATTGATCACGCCGGTATACCCGGTGAACAGGCCCATGAATGATTTTAACCGGTCGATATTTTCTTGCGTTGTGCTTGTCGTCAAAAGGGTGTTCGGACCGGGATTGGCCCGCGGGTAGTTAAAGGGCTCCATAGGCATTTGCAGCATGATTTCGTGACCCTGGGTGCGGGCGCGCTTCGCCCAGCGGGCGAGACCGCTGCCATATGGTGCGAATGCGAGGGTAATTTCAGCCGGCAAGTCATTTATTGCCTTTTGTGTCATTTGCGATGAAAGCCCCATACCGCCAATGACAATCGCAATGCGGCCACGCAACTGTCCAGCGCGATCTGTATCGACGGGTCTGGAATAGATTTTTGCCGCCGTTCGCCCACCAGAAACCCTTGGCAGCAGGCCATAACGGGTTTTCTCCGTGAGGCCGCGAGCGGGCGCTGCAGCCAGCTTGATAACAGATGCAGCGGCGCTGATCGATCCAGTCGGAATTTCATCTTCGGTCTCGTCATACTGCTCATCAAGTGCGCTTTGCTCATATCGGTTTTGCACCGGAACCGTGATCACCCGGCTCGAGCTGCGTAATTTTTCTGTCTCTTCTGAAATGCTGCCAATTGTCATAATTGGCTGGTCGCGTGCCGGAGCAGGCTCCGTCACCGCTTCACCGCCGATTGCCTCAACAGCTTTTACTTCGGGTTTACTCGCACCAGCTGGCAATTGCAGCTTGGCGGTCGGCGCATTATCTTGGGTAAGATCAATCGTCGCAACTGGTCCATCCACCCTTGGATCAGCGCTAAAAATCAACCAGCTGGCAAGCGCAATTGCGCCAACACCGGCTAAAGAGGTGCCAATCGCTCGCGGTGTAGCCGAAATTGACTTCAGCCACCCGTCCCGGCCCTTTGGCCTCAATGGTGTTCTAAGATCGAGTTTATCCATTCACCAACCAACCCATCACAAGCTGTCCTTGGTGCAAACGGCATCCGTTGGAACAAGTGATTCGTTTTCTCATTATAGTGGTGCAAAAGACAAAAAGGCCCCTGCTTTCACAGGGGCCTTTAAACTTGGAAACTAGCGCAGAGTTTAGTTAGCGCTTTCGGTTTCTTTTTTCTTGGCGTCGTCAGCCATTGGCTCTTCTTTCGCCTTGGCCTCATCCTTGGTTGCATCGTCCATCTTGGTGGCTTCATTGACTTTGATGCCACGCAGAAGGTTCATTGCGTATTGCAGCTGCTGATCTTTTTCCTTATCGGCAGGAACGTATGAAGAGGAACCAGATTCTTCTTCTTTTTCCTTTTCGGTTTTCTCGTTCTTGAGGTGACCACGCAAATTTGCTTCGCCGCGAGGCTTAATTTTCTTGTCCTTAAGCTCATCGGGCAGTTCCTGTTCGACCATAATATCGGGCGAAATACCTTTCGCCTGAATAGAGCGACCTGCCGGCGTATAGTAGCGCGCCGTTGTCAGGCGCATCGCGCCAAATGAACCAAGTGGAATAATGGTCTGAACCGATCCCTTGCCAAACGAGCGCGTGCCCAAAAGCGTCGCACGCTGATGGTCTTGCAGAGCACCGGCAACAATCTCTGATGCAGAGGCCGAACCGCCATTGATCAAGACAATAATGTCTTTGCCCTTGGCAAGGTCACCGGCCTGGGCTGCAAACCTCTGTGTTTCCTCGGCATTACGACCACGGGTCGATACGATCTCACCGCGTTCTAGGAAAGTGTCAGATACCGAGATCGCCTGATCAAGAAGACCACCTGGGTTATTCCGCAGATCAACCACATAGCCTTTGATTTTGTCGCCACCTTTTTCAGCGATATCAGAAAAGGCCTTGTTCAAACCTTCCTGGGTTTGCTCGTTAAAGGTGGTGATGCGGATATAGCCCACATCGTCGCCTTCAACATTGGAGCGCACGGAGCGGATGCGGATAATGTCGCGGACAATTTTGATTTCAAGGGGATCAGCACGATTCTTGCGGACCACCGTCAGAAGGATCGGTGTGTTGACCTTGCCGCGCATCTTGTCGACTGCCTGCGCAAGGGTAATCCCGGTAATCTGTTCGCCATCGAGATGGGTAATCAAGTCGCCAGCCATCATGCCAGCGCGTGCAGCAGGGGTGTCATCAATTGGCGACACCACTTTAACCACACCATTTTCCATGGTCACTTCGATGCCAAGCCCACCAAACTCGCCACGGGTTTGCACCTGCATATCGCGGAAGCTTTTCGGGTTCATGTAACTGGAATGCGGGTCAAGTGATGTGAGCATGCCACTGACAGCTGCATCCACCAGCTTTTCCTCATCGGGTTTTTCAACATAGTCGGATCGGATGCGGTCAAAAACATCTCCGAACAGATTGAGGTGCCTGTAGGTTTCGGCATTGGATGAAGTTGCCGCGTTGAGCGGTCCTACCACATGCCAGCCAATCGTGGCGGCAAGTGCGCCAACAGCCATAAAGCCTATTCCGGAAGTGATGGTTTTGCGCATTATCCACGTACCTTGCTGTTACTGTTTCCTGCCCACCAGGGACGAGGGTCAATTGATTTATCGTTGCGGCGGAATTCGACATATAGAACAGGCCGGGAATCTCCCGATCTGGATCCGATGCCGCCTAAAGCCGATTTCGCACCCATTGTTCCCACCGGTTCGCCTGCTTTAACTGGTTCACCAGCAGAAATAGTGATCTCTCCAAGTCCTGCCAAGAGCAAATAGTACCCTTCCCCGGCATTTATGATCAAGAGTTGGCCGAAAGTGCGGAAATGGCCCGCAAACTCGACCTTCCCATCGGTTGGCGAAATCACCTGGGCATTACCACGCGTTGCCAATGACAGGCCCTTGGATATGCTGCCATCGGAATTCTTATTGCCGAAGTTTGCTACCCGTTCGCCTTGCACAGGGTAACTCAGCTGACCCTTTGCTTTACTAAACTTCAACTTTGGCCGCATAAGGGCAGCAATCCGCCGTTCTTCAACCAGTTTTTTCTTTTCTTCAGCGATGCGTTGTTGTTCTTCAAGCTTCGCCAGGCGCGCTTTTTCGGCCTCTTCTGCGATCCTTTGCGCTTCAAGCCGCTTCGCTTCGAGGTCCACCATCAACTGGCGGATTGTTTTAGCCTTTGAACTGAGTACGGTTTCGCGCTGCTTTGTGATGTTCAATTCTTCGCGAGCACGGGCTTCCAATGCGGTTTTTTGGACCAAAAGATCTTCGATTTCACCACGTTCGTCGGCAAGCCGGGTGATATTTGTTTCCAAACTTTTGCGTTCTCTGATGATTGTGGCACGCAAATCAATCAGTTTATTGAGAGCCCTTGAGACTTGTGATGCCTCCGCTTTCAGTTCTGGCACAATCGCGCCCAGCAACATTGCACCACGTAACGCGGCCAAAGCATCGTTTGGTTTCACCACCAGAGCAGGCGGCGGATCTTGTTCCAGCCTTTGCAATCCAGCCAGCAAATGCCCCAGGGTTTTGCGTCGGCGTTTCAATTGATCGTGCAAGGCGCGCTCTTCCAAATCAAGTTGCGCAAGTTTTTCTTCACCCGCCGTCACTTTTGCTTCACGGGCCTGAATGCGCGCAGCCATTGAAACAAGGCGCTCAGACAATGCGTTGGATTCTTTAACAACCGCCTCGATTGTCAGTTCAATCACCTGGCCGCGTTGTTTGGCAGCATCAATCTGTTTTTCAATTTGCCGCAATTGCGGTGTTCCCAACGGTGCTTGTTCAGCCGATGCCGACCCAGCAATCAGCGGCAACGTCAACATAACTGACGTTGATAAACCGACGATGAATGTGGCGCGTACAGTCAAGTTTTCAAAACAGCCTTTGTGTGGTCGAATCAGGCACGATGATATGGATGATTAGCAAGAATGGTAACCGCCCGGTAAATTTGTTCTGCAAGCATAACCCGTACCAGCCTGTGCGGCCATGTCATCGCACCAAAACACACTTGTTGGCGCGCATCATTTATAAGGGCCGGATCCAATCCATCGGGCCCGCCGATTACAAATGACAGATCAGAAGTCCCGTCTTCAAGGCACCCCCTGATCAGCTTAGAGAACTCGCTTGAATTCATTGCTTTGCCGCGCTCGTCCAAAGCGATGATAACTGAGCGTTCAGGTTGTTTGGCCTGAATGGCGCGGGCTTCATCCACCTTGCGCTGTGCAGCACTACCTGCCGCAGATTCAGGAACTTCTTTCACCTCGACGCCCGTAATTCCCACCTGGCGGCCAAGTTTGGAAATACGGCCCAAATAGTCGCGGCTTAACTCTTCCTCTGGAGCCCGTTTAAGACGGCCTACCGCTGTAATCGTAATTCGCATTGAGCGGGCCGTTTAAACGGCTAGCGCCTCATCAGGCGCGTCGGCTGACCACAGCTTTTCAAGGTTGTAAAAACTGCGAACTTCCGGCCGGAACAAATGCACAATAACATCACCCGTATCCACCAAAACCCAGTCGCAATGAGGCAGCCCTTCAACACGGGCCTTCTTGATACCGGATTTTTTAAGCGCGCGGGTCAACTGATCCGCAATCGCGCTCACGTGGCGTTGAGAGCGGCCAGAGGCGATCACCATATGATCGGCCACGGCCGTTTTTTTTGCCACATTGATGGAGGAAATTTCTTCAGCCTTGGCATCTTCGAGAATTGCCAGGACAGTTTTCAATGTTTGAGGCGACGGTTTGCGCTTCGGCGCAGCATCACCCCTTGAAGCGACCGCAGAGCGGCTGCTCCGTGCTTTTACTTCTTTCAGGGTTATGGTCCTTTCTCAAGGGGCCGCAATCGCCTCGCGAGAGGTCCGGCCCAAATCGTGAATGCGGCTGTATCGTCTTCACGGTGTGTGGTCAACTCCTTTTGACTATCCACGAATCATAGCTTAACCCGTGCTGCGCAACGGATTCAATACGATTGCCTCAGAATCTCAGTTCTGCTGTTGACGATTTCTGATGGCGGTTGAACTCTCAGAGCGCAGAGGCATAGGAAGAAACACCCAGGCCGGTGCCTCAAGAGTTGGAAGTAAACGGGCATCAGATGTGGCAAGGCGCATCTCTCCATAGCGCTGAGCAGCCTTCCCGGCCATTGCTTTCAACCGCCAGCCCGGACGGTCGAAAACCGCCAGCGGGAGTGTTTCAGGGATCACCCGCCAATCACGCCAACGGTGCAATTCGGCGAAAGAATCCGCCCCCATGATCCAAACAAAATGCGCCCTGGCAAGGACCGGCTTAAGGCGGGTTAATGTTGCGGCTGTGCAATCGGTCCCGAGTTGTTTTTCCACATCCGTCACCACCATTGCCCGGTTAACGATCAGGCGTCTTGCGCCTTCCATACGCTCATCAAAATCTGCCGTGCTATCGGAACTTTTAAGTGGGTTTTGTGGCGACACCATCCACCAGACCTGGTCCAGCCCAAGTCGTTTCAACGCTTGACGCCCAAGTGCAAGATGCCCTGCATGGGCAGGATTAAAGGAGCCGCCAAACAGCCCGATGCGTTGACCTTGGGTAAATGCTGGCAAACGAAGGGTCATAGAAAATCAGGCCGGCCGGGTCTGGCCATTGCCACGCACATTATATTTGAACGTGGTGAGCTGTTCGAGGCCAACGGGCCCGCGTGCGTGCATTTTTCCCGTAGCAATGCCGATCTCCGCGCCCATGCCAAATTCCCCGCCATCGGCAAATTGTGTGGAAGCATTATGCAGAATGATCGCACTTCCAACCTCGTTGAGGAAACGTTCGGCGGTAGCGCTGTCTTCGGTGATGATGGATTCAGTGTGGCTGGAGCCATATTTCGCGATATGCGCCATCGCGCCATCAATCCCGTCGACCATCGCCATTGAAACAATGGAATCGAGATATTCAGTCGTCCAGTCTTCGTCGCTGGCTGCCTCGACCCTTGGATCTGCCGCACACACCGCCGCATCGCCGCGAATTGCGCATCCTGCATCGACCAACGCATCAATAACCGGTTGCAAATGTTGGTTTGCACCGGCTTTGTCCATGAGGATTGTTTCAGCTGCGCCGCAAATGCCAGTGCGGCGCATTTTGGAATTCACCACCACATCGACTGCCATTTTTGTGTCAGCATGCTTGTCCACATACACATGACAAAGGCCTTCCAGATGACTGAACACGGGCACGCGAGCCTCCGCTTCAACCCGGCCCACCAGGCCTTTGCCACCGCGTGGAACGATAAGGTCGATTGCACCATCCAGGCCAGACAACATCATACCAACCGCTTGCCGGTCGGTGGTTGGCACTAACTGGATCGCTGCCTCGGGCAAGCCAACGCCAGCAAGCCCAGCTTGCAAACATTTCAAGATCGCGCGGGAAGAATGGTAACTATCTGAACCACCACGCAATATGGCTGCATTGCCGGATTTCATACACAACGCACCAGCGTCGGCGGTCACGTTCGGGCGGCTTTCATAGATTATACCGATGACGCCAATGGGCATCCGGACCCGGGCAATCTGAAGCCCGTTTGGCCGCTCCCATTCCGCCATCACCCCGCCAATCGGGTCGTCCAATTCCGCAATAGCCTCAACCCCTTGGGCCATGGCTTCAATGCGTTCGGGATTTAGGGTCAATCGATCCATAAACGAGGCACGAAGGTCTGCCTTTTCAGCCGCTTCCAAATCAATGGCATTGGCAGCTAGAATATCTGACACACCAGAACGGATCGCCTGCGCCATCTCCCGTAGCGCCTGGTTCTTCACGTCCGTACCAGCAATCGCCAATTCCTGTGAAGCGCGCTGGGCATCACGGCCCATGGCCAGCATCGAGACAGCAAGTTCAGAATCCAAATCGTAAACAGCACTCATGGTTCACATCCCAATCAACACCAGATTGTCCCGGTGCACCAATTCATCACGGCCACGGTAACCCAGGATTTCACTTATTTCACTACTCTTTCGCCCGGCAATGGCCTGGGTATCCGCAATATCATAGGCAACCAGACCCCGGGCAATCTCGTTACCGAGTAAATTCCGTATCGAGATTGCGTCACCTTTGGCAAAGCGACCCTCAACGTTCACAACGCCTGCAGCCAGCAAGCTCTTGCCTGCTTGCAGCGCGGTAGACGCACCATCATCGACAACCACAGCACCCAGCGGATCAAGTGTGCCAGCAATCCAGCGTTTGCGGGCACCAAAGGGCGTTTCGCGCGCCGGAAACCAGGTACAGCGCGCGCCCTCTTTAATGTGTTTAAGTGGATTGGCAACACGGCCTGAGGAAATCACCATCGCCGTTCCGGCGCTGACCGCAATGCGGGCGGCCTCTACCTTGGTAATCATGCCGCCCGACCCAACATCGGTTGCAGCACTGCCGGCCATAGCCGTAATTTCTGGAGTGATTTCATCAACTACCGCAATATGTTCAGCACCTTCTTCATCTGGCGATTTGGTGTAAAGACCATCCACATCAGATAACAGTACCAAACAATCTGCAGACATCATTGAGGCAACCCGCGCAGCAAGACGGTCATTGTCTCCATAACGAATTTCGCTGGTGGCAACGGTGTCGTTCTCATTAACAACAGGCACCGCACCGCGCTTGAGCAAAGCTGTGAGCGTACTGCGGGCGTTCAGATATCGCCGACGGTCCTCGGTGTCGTGCAAGGTCAGCAACACTTGCGCGGCGATTATGTTTTTGCTCGCCATGGCTTGTTGCCAAGCATGGGCAAGAGCCACCTGGCCAACTGCGGCAGACGCCTGGCTTTCCTCCAATTGCAATGCGCGACGGTTAAACCCCAGCACTTTGCACCCAAGGGCAATCGCGCCGGAAGAAACAATCAGTACTTCCGCACCGTTTGCCTTGAGTTCCGCAATGTCTTCTGCAAGGCCGGCAAGCCAGTCCTCACGAAGTTTTCCGCTATCCCCATCCACCAGCAAAGCTGAGCCAATTTTGACCACGACACGCTGGGCTTTTTGTAAATCCATGGTCATTGGTCAAGGTTGCCAACCAGTGTTTTCTTCGTCCACAAGCGCGTCTTCGCGTTCCTTGTCACGCGTGCGATTG
>CAJQND010000316.1 GCA_905479595.1 uncultured Hyphomicrobiales bacterium | reverse complement strand
CCGTTACTATTAGGTCCAGCTGAAGTGCTTACACTGTCCCCAACCACACCATCTTGCATGTTGATGGTGCCATTGTTCATCAGGTTACCGGCGATTGAAAAAACGCCGGCACCTCCGCCCGTAACCTCAAAGGTTGAGCCCGCATCAATCATCAGATTGCCCACAAGCGCGAAGGCGTTCGCCCCTTCCAAAAGGGCACCATTGGTAAGTGTAAGGCCATAACCAGCCTCATCACTTGTTGCCAAAGCGCCATCAGTAAACTCAATTTGGCCGCCATCGATGATGATACTTTCCCAGTTGATGATATTGGTGCCGGGAACGTTGAGGTTCTGTCCCTGCAGGGTGAGCGTATCAATCCAGGAATCAGAGGCCGCATAAAAATCATCACCGCCGTCAAAAAGCGAAACGCCGGACACATTAGCACCAGCCGCAACTAAGAGCGTATCCGAGCCGTCGCCCATCAATACGTCACCGATCGTCGTACTTGTCGATCTGAATTCCGCACTGTCGTTGCCTCCGCCGAGTGAAACGCTCCCGTTCAAGGTGCCACTGTTGATCAGCGTTTCATCGCCTGCCAACGTCAATATGGAAAAGGAATTCTGGTTGACATCTACAATAGTTCCTGAATTTTCAATTCTGTTGATGTCACCGGCGAGGGTCAGCAAAAATATACCACCGGCGCCAGCACCGTTCACAACATCCAGATTAATGTTGCCAGTGTTTCTGAACGTGTTTCCGGTTATTAAACCGGTAGCAGAAGAGACTTGGGATGCTCCAAATATCCCGCCGGTAAATCCAAGTGTATTGGCGGATACGACATCAATTGTCCCATTGTTAACAATGAGCGAACCGGTACCGTCTCTACTATTCATCCCGGTGTAAAAAATACCATTTGCAAACCCTGACCCGGAGGCGAAAATTGTGCCGTCGTTGATCACTGTCATGTTGCTGCCGCGTACACCAATTCCTCTGCCGGCAAATGTCCCTTCGGCAGAGATCACACCTGAAGCCGTGTTATGAATAGAACTGCCCGGATTTGTTCCCGGAGCAAAAGAGGCGCTTTCATAAATTTGTATTATTGTAGGATTAAAGTGCGTATTCGGTCCGCTTGGAGCCGCAATCATAAGTCCCGAGTTTACCACGGAAATGTCGTCGCCTCGGTTGAAACGAACTACACTTCCATTAGCTTGCGCAACTGACGCAGAACTCAATCGCATCTCCGCACCAAGCCTGTTTGTGACCGTGGCACCGACAACCGAACCGCCCCCCAGAACATTATGGCTATTGGGACCGGTTACATTTATTTGCCCCGAATTATCAACGACAAGCCCTGTGGAATTGGTCGTTTCAAAGGCAGCTCCCAAAACATCGACTGTAGCGCCAGTCGCAACATCCACAGTAATGTTGTCAAACATTGAGAGACTTATCCCGGAGGTCTGCGTGCCGCCTACGGCAGTGCAGGAAACGGTCTGTCCGTTCATTGTTGGTGCGGGCGTACAATCAGCAAAAGACGCGCTCGGAGACAACAGCATCACAATACCGCAAATAAACGGTGCACAGCTGGCCGAAATGCCTTTGAATTTGGTTAGGCGTCCGCCGCGCAAAGTTTGATGAACTGTGGATGAATTGTTTAAAATGCTCATGTCTTGAAATTACCATTGATGAATTTATTAGCTGAGCTCAGCAACTGGTGAAAAAAATGAAATTTTTTACTAGTGACCACCGCATCCAAAAGAAATTGGCCTGGAAATTGCGCCGCATGAAAAAATTCTAATTTTCACCCTCGCGTTTAAACTCCTATCCAACATTACAGCCAGTTAAGAATTCATTAACTATGTTAATTATACATTTAAAACAAATACATAATTAGTGCTTTGGCGGGTATTTCTAAAATGAGTCCTGTTCGGTCATTGTCACATACGCACGTAGACATATTACTGTGGGATACAAAATAAACCAATTCACCAGAGATTTACTTGCCATTTAACGCATTTAATTGATCCAGAGAGAGTGTATTTCGTTTTATGGATTATTCCCAACTACGTTACATTTTGCAACAGCATCCCGTGCATGTACGTTGACCTGCGTGTTCGTTAGGCTGTGGCCTGGATTATCCTCGGCCTTTCAAATTAACTTTGCACCAACTGAACTGTGGGCCGAGCAGACATCGTTGGAGACCCCAGCACGGCGCGGCAGCCTGTTTGTATGAATTTAGGGTTTGGAAGCGGGCGTTTTGGTAATCAAAAAATATTTCACGAAAAAAATAGTTATCATTTTTTCGCGACCTGCCGTATTTTGAGGCAGACAAAGATGGCGAAGCCATAGTCTGAGTGAAAACGAGAAGAAAACTTTGGGAGGATACATTGAAAAAACTTTTATTATCAACGGCGGCAGCGCTTGCAATTATGGCGGGCTCTGCGGCTGCAGAAGACATCAAAATTGGTGTTATTTTAGGATTTACCGGGCCAATTGAATCACTAACACCAGCAATGGCTTCAAGTGCAGAGATGGCAATGAAGGAAGTCTCCGACAGCGGAAAGCTGCTCGGCGGTTCCAAGGTCATGTCAGTGCGCGGTGATTCAACCTGCACGGATTCTGCTGCCGCAACGGCCGCTGCTGAACGCCTTGTTACATCTGACAAGGTAAATGCAATCATGGGCGCGGACTGCTCGGGCGTAACGGGTGCAATCTTGCAAAACGTTGCACGCGCCAATGGCATTGTGATGGTTTCGCCTTCAGCGACATCACCTGCCCTTTCAAGCGCGGAAGATGACGGTCTTTTCTTCCGTACAGCACCTTCTGATGCACGCCAGGGGCAAGTGCTTGCAGAAATCCTTAAAGACAAAGGCGTGAAATCTGCAGCGCTCACATTCACCAATAACGACTATGGCGAAGGCCTTGCCGAAAGCATCAAGAAAAACTTTGAAGCTGGCGGCGGCAAGATCACAATCTCTGCTGCCCATGAAGATGGCAAAGGCGATTACTCTGCGGAAGTTGGCGCATTGGCACAGGCTGGTGGCGACGTACTCATTGTGGCGGGTTATCTCGACCAGGGTGGTAAAGGCGTTAT
>CAJQND010000315.1 GCA_905479595.1 uncultured Hyphomicrobiales bacterium | reverse complement strand
TGGATATGTGACAGGCCAGGTTGTTGAAGTGAACGGTGGTCAACTCATGCCATAAGTCAGAGCAGGTTTTGACAGTTTGAATTTTAGTTGGGAAAGGATGAGGGTTTGGAAAAGGTTTTGATTACCGGGGCAGCTGGCGGGCTGGGGTGTTTGTTGAGAAAGGAACTCAAAGGCTGGGCAAAATCCATGCGAGTCAGCGATTTAGCCGATCTCGGGGCTGCTGCGCCAGATGAAGAGGTCGTTCAATGTGACCTAGCTGATTTAGACGCAGTTATTAAACTGGTGGACGGTGTTGATGGCATTATCCACCTTGGCGGGAAAAGCATCGAAGGAACGTTTGATAATATCATCGAGTCGAATATTCGCGGCACCTACAACATTTTCGAAGCTTCACGCCAACTTGGTGGAAAACGCATAATGTTCGCCAGTTCCAACCATGCCATTGGTTTTCATCATCGTGATCGCCAGCTGGATGGGAACACACCGCAACGACCCGATAGCATATACGGGCTTTCCAAGTGCTTCGGTGAGGACCTCGCGCGATATTATTATGACAAGTTCGACATTGAGAGTGTTTCTGTCCGGATTGGCTCGTGTTTCCCCGAACCCAGAGACAGGCGGATGCTTGCAACATGGCTAAGCCCGAATGATTTCGTCCGCCTTATGAAATGTATTTTTGAAGCAACCCGGGTTGGTGCAACCATGATCTATGGGGCTTCAAACAATCGCGAGCAGTGGTGGGATAACCGTCACGCAGCCTTTCTTGGTTGGCAACCGGAAGATAGCTCGGAGGTTTTCCGTGAAAAAATTGAATCAACCCATCCTCAACCAGGCTGGGATGAACCTGCCGTGCGCTACCAAGGTGGCACCTATGCAAGTGTAGGTCATTTTGAAGACTAAAAACTGTGCGTCTTTGCCAGGAAAATGTGATGATGCGTCTTTAAGTGCAGCATAGCGCTAACTAACCAATCTTTGAAAAACGGGGATGATTTTATGTCAGTTGTATATGTGGTGGCCATAATCACGACGCGTGCAGGCAAGCGCAAAGAAGTTCTGGAAATATTCAAACAAAATGTGCCTAACGTTCTTGCTGAAGAAGGGTGCATTGAATACGTGCCCGATTGATATGCAAGATGCTGGAGCTGTTCAAACCCAGTTTGGTGGCGACACCTTTGCGGTCATCGAAAAATGGGAAAGTCTTGACCATTTGAAAGCACACATGGTGGCCCCACATATGGCCGCCTATGCCAATCAGGTGAAGGACATGTTGGTTGACCGCGTAATTCATGTTTCAACGCCGGTGTGATGCGGCCCGTTCATTTTTCGTGCTAACGATGGGGTAACTTCGAGCCAATGACAAAGAAAACTCTTCGCAGTGCGCGCTGGTTTGAGGCCGATGATTTGCGCGGATTCGGACACCGTTCACGCATCATGCAGATGGGGTATGCGCCGGAAGACTGGGCGGGCAAACCGGTTATAGCGGTTATCAACACCTGGTCTGGTATCAATCCCTGCCATGCGCATTTCGAACATCGGGTGGAAGATGTTAAGCGCGGTATCTTGCAAGCTGGCGGATTTCCGATTGAGCTGCCGGCACTTTCGCTGAGTGAGAGTTTTGTAAAGCCGACCACTATGCTTTACCGCAATTTTTTGGCGATGGAGGTTGAGGAGCTTCTGCGGTCACATCCGGTCGACGGCGCAGTGTTGATGGCTGGTTGCGACAAAACCACCCCGGGAACCCTGCTCGGGGCGATCAGTATGGACCTGCCTGCCATATTTGTACCAGCAGGCCCAATGCTCAGAGGGAATTTGCGCGGCGATGTGCTGGGTTCAGGTTCCGATACCTGGAAGTATTGGGATGAACGCCAAGCCGGCAACATCAGTGAAGATGAATGGCAGTCCGTTGAAGCAGGGATAGCGCGTTCATATGGTCACTGCATGACCATGGGCACCGCCAGCACGATGACTGCGACCACAGAGGCCCTTGGGCTAACATTACCAGGTGCCAGTTCAATTCCAGCTGCCGATTCCAACCATATCCGCATGTGTGCAGCGTCCGGACGGCGGATTGTGGAAATGGTGCACGAAGACCTCAAGCCTTCAGATTTTTTGGCGCTGGAGTCGTTCCACAACTCAATCGCAGTTGCCATGGCGATGGGGTGCTCAACAAATGCGATCATTCATCTCATTGCGCAGGCACGCCGCGCGGGCTTGGCCATTTCACTAGATGATTTTGAGACCGCAAGCCGAAAAATACCGGTCATTGCCAATATCCGACCGTCGGGCGAGCGCTATTTGATGGAAGATTTTTATTATGCGGGCGGACTGCCAGCATTGATGAGCTGTATGCGTGAACATCTGGTTCTGGAGGCCAAAACTGTTTCCGGGAATACCTTGGGCGATGATATTTCTGGCGCAGAAGTGTGGAATGAAGATGTTATCCGCCCGCTTGATAATCCAGTTTACGCGGAAGGGGCACTCGCGGTGCTCTATGGCAATCTCGCCCCACGAGGGTGTGTTATCAAGCCTTCTGCCTGCGCGCCGAAATTCTTGAAACATCGCGGAGCAGCCCTGGTGTTCGACAGCTATGCGCAGATGAAAGCCGAGATTGATGATCCGGCTCTCGATGTGAGTGAAGACACAGTTTTGGTCATGCGCGGTGCCGGGCCGCAAGGTGGGCCTGGAATGCCTGAATGGGGGATGTTGCCCATTCCCCAGAAGCTCCTGAAACAGGGAGTGAGGGATATGGTTCGTGTTTCCGATGCAAGGATGAGCGGTACCAGCTATGGAGCCTGTATTCTCCATGTTGCGCCAGAGGCGCATATCGGTGGCCCGCTGGCGTTAATCCGCACAGGAGATATGGTTTCGGTCGATGTCGGCAATCGGCAAATTAATATCGATGTTTCAGATAAAGAGCTGGAAATGCGTCGCGCCAATTGGGAACCACCAGAACCCAAGTTCTATCGGGGTTATGGTTGGATGTCCGCCAACCATATTACCCAGGCAGATCACGGGTGTGATTTCGACTTTCTTGAAAGCTCCTTTGGTCCGAACCCCGGGGAACCTGAGATTCTGTGATTTTGTCTTTAGACAGCCCGCTCACAGGCATAACATGCACCCAAACCCCAAGGAAGGAATTGCAAAGTGATAGGTGATCCGCCAGTTCTGACTATACGGTCTGACTTCCCGCGACCCGACGCGAGCAAGGTTTCGGCGCTTGCCGGTGTTCAGACCGGTATAATCGCCGACGCCTGTGGCGGACGCGCCGCGCTCTCAGGGG
Organism: uncultured Hyphomicrobiales bacterium; assembly: GCA_905479595.1. Classification (GTDB taxonomy): domain Bacteria; phylum Pseudomonadota; class Alphaproteobacteria; order Rhizobiales; family CAJQND01; genus CAJQND01. The sequence continues at coordinate 237 of CAJQND010000315.1, read as the reverse complement.
TAATTAAACCGATAGACGAAAATTTTGAAAAGTTTTGCGGCGTGGCGGTGACTTGCCATACCGGCCCTGCCGATAATCTCGCGGTATTTGCCGCCTTGCAAATAGCGCAAGCCGGTGACGTGATCGTTATTGCAACAGATGGGTTCTCTGGAACAGCGGTTATCGGTGATCTCGTGCTTGGCATGGCAAAAAATCGGGGCGTTGTGGCGGTTGTTACCGATGGATTTGTTCGTGATG
>CAJQND010000314.1 GCA_905479595.1 uncultured Hyphomicrobiales bacterium | reverse complement strand
CGTGTGCTCTTCCGATCTACCGGCAGCAATGGCATCATCAGATGATCTGATATCGCGCTGTGCGCCATCTACATCGATAGTGCCTTCATCAGCCCGATAGAAGCCGTAAAGTATTGACATCAAAGTCGATTTTCCAGCACCGTTTTCGCCAACAATGCCGTGGATTGTGCCTTTAGGGATTGCAAGGTTGATGTTTTTGTTCGCCACGACCTGGCCAAAGCGCTTGGTGATGCCCACAAGCTCAATGGCTAGATCGTCGTTGGTGTTACCCATAGCGATGTGATCCCGCAGGTGATGGGATCAATAAGGGCACGTCTTATCGGACATGTAATCATGAACCTTGATTTCACCTGAAATAATGCCTGCTTCAGCTTTTTTAACCGCTTCCAACATTTCTGGTGAGATCAATGACTTGTTGTTGTCGTCAAGCGACCAACCGACACCGCCTTCAGCCAATCCAAGCACGGTGACGCCGGCTTTGAATTTGTCTTCCATGGCGGCCTCAAACGTGGAGTAGGTGGCCACATCGACGCGCTTCAGCATAGAGGTGAGAACCTTGCCGGGATGTAGCTGGTTCTGGTTGGAATCAACCCCGATGCCGAGCTTTCCTGCATCCGCAGCAGCCTGCAAAACCCCTAACCCGGTGCCACCTGCTGCGTGATAGACCACGTCTGCACCGCGATCGAATTGTGACTTCGCCAATTCACCACCCTTAACCGGGTCGGTCCATGCAGCGCCCGTTGTTCCGGTCATGTTTTGATACACTTCTGTGCCTTCTTTGACCGATTTGGCCCCACCGACATATCCGCAGGCAAATTTGCGGATGAGCGGGATATCCATGCCGCCAACAAAACCGACCTTGCCGGATTTTGATGCCATGCGTGCGAGAATGCCAACAAGGTAGCTGCCTTCATGTTCCTTAAACACAACCGAGGCGACATTCGGCTTGTCGACCACCATGTCGATAATCGTGAACTTAATATCAGGAAACTCGCCAGCTACCTTGTCCACAGCAGCTGCATGCGAAAAGCCAACCGCGACAATCGGGCTATGGCCGCGGCGGGCGAAATTGCGCAAAGCCTGTTCGCGTTGACTGTCGTTTTGAATTTCGAAATCCCGGTACGCGATGCCTTTGTCTTTTTTGAATTTTTCGGCACCATTATAAACACCTTCATTGAAGGATTTGTCGAAACGCCCGCCCAGATCATAAACAATTGCCGGCTTGATTTCAGCTGCGTGCGCTGCGATCGCCATAAATGACGTTGCGGCTGCTAAACTCAGTGTTTTCCAGAACATTTCGTATCCCCCGTGTTGTGTTCATTCGATAATCAGCCTATGCCAGCTCAAGCGACGAATGCAAGGTTCCTTGACCTTGGCGTGGAAATTCCCATGTCAAAGATAACATTAACGGCATTCGAAGGAATTCTTTATGACTTTTGCAAACATTTCCCGTCGGAAACTCCTAGGCACGACAGCAGCAGGCGTTTCTGCTTTATCTTTGGCACCTGGCAGCCTGCACGCAGGTGAAATTTTACCAAAAGCTGGCTGTGGTCACGGTAAAAACCATACGAAATTTTCAAAGACACTGGGTCGCTTCGTTGTCGATCCAATGGTCGCAGAAGAGCAGAAGAACATGGCTCTTCGCACCGCAGCGTGCCCTGAGTGCGGTGTGCATCTTTCCGCTGCATGACCGAGAGGCGCCCAAAGGTTGTGTTTAGATCAATAGCCTTTGGGTTCCTTTTACCCCTTCGTGATCGAGCAGAAATTGTTTGATCTCAATCCCGCCGCCAAATCCTGTCAGAGATTTATCCGCGCCAATGACCCGGTGGCAGGGCACCACAATTGGTAACGGGTTAGCACCGTTTGCCGCGCCAACTGCCCGGCTGACCTTTGGTCGCCCAATATGTGCCGCCAATCCGCCATATGACATGGTTTGCCCGAAGGGGATTTCCAACAATGCTGTCCAGACAGATTTTTGAAATGCCGTGCCGCCGGGATTGAGTGACAAATCAAATTCTCGAAGTTCACCGGTAAAATAGGCTGAAAGCTGGGCAAATGCGTCTGGAAAAAATGCATCATCGCGCTGCCACTCATCTGTGGGGAGCGCCGCATTGCGCTCGGTCGGGAAGCAGATAAGTTGTAGCCCATCCTTGTCCCCCGCCACCAGCAACGGGCCAAGTGGGCTATCCAGATAGCCATAGGTTAGGGGTGTATCGAATTTTGGCATCACACCTACACAGGACTACGGATCAATGGAGTGGTGGAACAATGTATGCCGCCACCATTGAGTTGCATTTTGTCATAAGCAATCGTCGTCCAGCGAACGTCATGCTTGGCTAACGTATCTAGTGTCTGGTTTGAGGCACCTTCAGGCATGATAAGTTTGCCAGGTGCTGTGGCCAAGGAATTGACGATCCAGCTATTGTCGGAGGGTGAAATTTCAATGGTACGAATCCCTAGCGACTTGAGTTCCTCCAGGAAAGAGTAGGGAAGGCCTTCCGTGTTTACCAAGGCGAGGTCCTTATCTATCATCAAAAAAGACCCATCAATGTGGATGTCATAGCCCACCAGATCAACGATCAGGAGTTTGACGCCCTGGCGCGCCAGCACTTCGCCGACCTGTTCTGCACCTTCCCTGTTAACCCGCACCCCGCAGCCA
>CAJQND010000313.1 GCA_905479595.1 uncultured Hyphomicrobiales bacterium | reverse complement strand
CCTGAGTTGTAGGCAAGTCCCTGACACCAGTAGATCATGTCGCTGTCTGCAAGCGATATCCAAAAGTGGTTTTCCGCCAGACGCAGCAAAACCGGATCATTGACGCAGCCACCACGGGCATTTGTCATCAGAATGTATTTGCATTGGTTGACGGCACATTTGGAGAGATTGCGCGGCGTCAGTAATTGCGCAAAGCGGGCAGCATCGGGGCCGGTAATCTCGACCTGCCGCTGCACCGCCACATCCCATAATGAGCAATGATCGACAAGATTCCAGTAATCCGCTTCCGGGCTTTCATACCACAGGGGCAGCCACATATGGTTGTAGACGGAATAGCCCTTGCAGCCCCAACGCTCTGTTGCCTCAAAATAAGGCGACTTGCGGACCCGGGTTGCCAATGCGGTAAATGGCAGGCCATTTCTTTTCTCAGCCATAATTTTTCTCCCGAAAGACGGTTGACCGAATTACTAAATCTGCGCTCAATGCCGTGGCATTCTTATTATTCTTTTAGGCAGTAAAAAACATGGCGGAAACCGGCATTTCATGTGGCGAAAACAGCGCTGTTCTAGACGCTTTAAAACCCGTGGTACGTGATGAACCCGAAAGCGGCATCGTGAACGCCGCTAACTATGTCTGGAAAAAGGGCGGGAATGTCATTCCCATGTGGGTTGGTGAGGGAAGCAGCCCGACACCGGAATTTATTTGCCGTGCTGCCGTTGAAAGTCTGGCACGCGGTGAAACCTTCTATACCTGGCAGCGCGGCATCCCCGAACTGCGCGAGGCGCTGGCGCGTTACCATGCCCGCCATTACGCGAAACCGTTCAATGCGGAGAACTTTTACGTAACCGGTGGCGGCATGCAGGCACTGCAAACAGCCATTCAGGCCATAGCCGGGGCCGGGTCGGAGATTGTCATGCCCTCGCCCGCCTGGCCCAACCACGCAGCACCATTGCGCATGCTGGAGGTTAAACCCGTTGAAGTGCCGATGAACTTTTCAAACGGGCGCTGGCAGCTTGATCTCGACCAGATTTTTGATGCGGTGAATGCAGATACCCGGGCGATCCTGGTGAACTCCCCGTCGAACCCGGTTGGAATGGTGGTTGGCGATGATGAGCTGATTGCCATCCGAGATTTCTGCCGAAAGCGCGGATTGTGGATCATCGCTGATGAGGTTTATGGCCGGTTTTATTATCCGCTCACTCCAGGTGCTGGCAAAGTTGCACCATCGTTCCAAAACCATTGCGATGCGGAAGAACAGATCATCTACGTCAACACATTTTCAAAGAACTGGGCGATGACAGGATGGCGCATGGGTTGGGTGCAGGCCCCGGAAGTTATCGGACAGCAAATCGAAAATCTGATCCAGTACAATACGTCCGGTGTTGCCTCCTTCATGCAACCTGCGGGCATCGCAGCTCTTGATCAGGGCGAAGAATTTGTTGAAAGCCAGGTTGCCCATTGCGCCGCCGGGCTTGACTATCTGACGTCAACACTGGGCCAGCGCGATGACATATCCGTGCAGCGCCCGGATGGCTCGTTTTACTACTTCTTCAAGGTCGACGGCATAACCGACAGTGTCGCGGCGATTAAAACCTGGATCGATGAAATCAACGTTGGTTTGGCGCCTGGGACGGCATTCGGCGAAGGTGGCGAAGGCTGGTTCCGCCTGTGTTTCGCGTGTTCACATGAAAACCTGCACGAAGCCGCAGACCGCTTATGCCAATGGCTTGATCACAGATAAAGACGCAGAAAGTTTCATGCAAATCCCACTCGTTTGGTCGGCGTGCCTGCATGTTTACGCCCGAAAGTAGCCTTGAAAAACCTTGCGTATCCTGCAAATTAATAGCCTAACTGCGTGGCAAACATGCAGGCATATTGTTGGGGCAATTCATGGCAACAATCTTTAACTCTTCAAAACCAGACGACGTGATCGTCGCTGCTGTTGAGCGGATAGACTTAACGCCAGCTGGCGAAAAGATTGCCTATTCCTCCCTTGGGGGCGGTGTTTCTTCGGATATTTGGGTGGTTGAAACCGATACAACCGCGTTTTGCGTAAAACGGGCGCTTAGCAAGCTCAAAACTGCCGCCGATTGGTTCGCACCGGTAGAGCGCTATAAGTTTGAATTTGCCTGGATGCGGACCGCCAACGCAATTGTGCCCGGAATTGCACCAAAAATTCTCGCCGTGGACGATGAGGCCATGCTGTTTGCCATGGAATATCTGCAACCCACCACCCATGTTTTATGGAAGAATGCATTACAGCGCGGCGACATAGACCCCCAGGCCGCGGGAGAATGCGGCACACGCCTGGTGGCCGTTCACGCTGGCACAGCGCACAATGCCAGCGTTGCAGAGCTCTTTCCCGATAACGATATTTTCCACGCTATTCGCCTCGAACCCTACCTTGAAGCCACCGCCAGCCACCACCCGGATTTACACGATCAGCTTTTTGAACTGAGCCGGCACACAGCTGAAACAAAGATCGCGATGATCCACGGCGATGTGAGCCCGAAAAACATTCTGCTTGGCCCCAACGGTCCGGTATTCATTGATGCTGAATGTGCCTGTATCGGCGACCCGGCATTCGACCTGGCATTTTGCCTCAACCATTTTTTACTGAAATGCCTGTGGGTTCCCGCCAAGCGCAATGAATTTCTCGCCTGCTATGACGCAATGGCAAGCGCCTACCTGAAAGGGGTGGACTGGGAAGACGCCCGCGCACTTGAAGCGCGCGCAGCGCGCCTTTTGCCAGGGTTGTTTCTGGCGCGCGTCGATGGAAAATCGCCGGTTGAATATATCAACAGCGATAAAGACAAAGAAAAAGTGCGCCGTTGCGCCCGCACCCTGCTGCTCGATCCGCCAACCCGTCTTGCAGATGTGCGAACACGCTGGGCACAGGAGCTACGTAATGAGCGTTGAAATTGTTTCTCTGATAGGCCGACGATTGTGGGATTCCCGGGGCCGCCCGACAATTGAGGCGGAAATCCATCTGGCTGGCGGGGCCGTGGGCCGTGCCATAGCTCCGGCTGGCGCATCCATGGGGGCTGGCGAGGCGTTGGACAAACGCGACGGTGGTGACGCGTTCGGCGGACTTGATGTGACCCAGGCGCTGGCAGCGGTAAACGGTGAAATTGCCACGGCACTTGCAGGGCGCGATGCCAGCGACCAGCACGGCTGCGATGGGGCGATGATCGCGCTCGACGCCACAACAGATAAAAGCCGGCTTGGCGGTAACGCCCTGGTTGCAGCGTCGATGGCAATTGCACATGCCGCTGCAGCCAATGCCGGAATGCCCCTATGGCGTTATCTCGCGGGCGACCGGAAAGACCTCATTTTGCCTTTGCCGGAAGTGCAGATTTTTGGCGGCGGGGCCCATGCAGGCCGCCGGGTGGATGTGCAAGACTTCATGGTGATCGCCACTGGCGCAGAAACCTATGCACAGGCGCTGGACTGGACGGCGGAAGTCTACCGCGCTGCCGGTGCAGTGATGGATGACGCCGGGCTGCTTTCAGGGGTGGCCGATGAAGGGGGCTATTGGCCAGCGTTTACCAGCAATGAACAGGCGCTGGATTTTCTCATGCGCGCCATTGAACGTGCAGGTTTCTCCCCCGGTGAACATGTCGCCATTTCCCTCGATATTGCCGCCACGGATTTTGCCAAAGACGCGCGCTACACCCTCGCTCGCGACCAACGCGAGATGGCGGGCGAAGAACTGGCGGAAATGTTGCTTGGCTGGCTCAAGCGCTACCCGATTGTGGCCATTGAAGACCCGTTGGCGGAAGATGATCACGAGGCAATGACCAGCTTTACCAGAGCTGCCGGGACAAATATCGAGGTGGTCGCCGATGATTACATCTGCACCAATGCTGCCCGAATTACCGACGCCGCAGCCCGCAATGCCTGCAACACCGCCCTGATCAAACCCAATCAGGCAGGCACATTAACTGAAGCAAAACAAGCACTTGATGCGGCACGGGCTGCCGGGTGGCAATCCATTGTATCTGCGCGGTCCGGCGAAACCGAAGACACCACAATCGTGCATCTGGCGGTTGGCTGGGGCGTCAAGCAGCTCAAGGTCGGTTCGTTCACCCGGTCAGAACGCATGGCCAAATGGAACGAAGGCCTGCGCATCGCCGAAGCCCTTGGGCAAAGCGGCGGCAAACTCCCTGCGCGAAGCAGTTTTCCCTGGGGCGGGTGAGGACACGAGCGGTGCTATATCAACCTGCTCCAGTTTGAATCACATTTTTTACGCCTGATTTCATCTTCGTTGCCGCTTTGGTGTATCCGCCTGCCGCACCGTCGATGAAATGGAGATGATTGTCAGCGAGTGGCGAAGGCACGATGCAGGTCATCAGGGCTTCGTCCTGGGCGAATAATCCAAAGGTGATCAGGCCCTTGTCTGCCGCACTTTTCAGCAAAATTTCCAACTCGGCCTGGGTGGTGGGATCACAATCCAGCGTCATTTTCAAACCGTCTTCGAACTTCTTGAAATCAGCGTTCTGGCTCAAAGTCTTGGCATAATGAACCGGATCGAACCTTCCCGCTTTCTTGCCTGTCTTGAACAACACCCAGGCAAAAAACGTGTCGGCCAACAGGCGGATTTTACGTTTCATGAAAGACGACGCGCCACGGCTTGCATGCACTTCCAGATCAAGCCCGGCGGGCGGCCACGACGTGGAAGGTCCATCGACCGGGACTGGATGGCCGCCGCGCTGAAGCTTGCCGGTTAGTGTCACGATCGAGCGCATCATTTCAGCAATTTTTTCTGCCGGTGCCGAAGCGACAGGTAGAACCAAAACTGACAATATGACGCCGTTTTCCGGTCGAATTGGCGTCCAGCGACACGAAAGCCCCGTTAAATCGGGAAAGGTGCCGACCGGTGCCATCTCCACGCAGAAGTTTCCTTGCTTCATTTGCCGTTCGGCCCAGGAAACGCCGCCACCTTCAAACATTGCATAATCGACACCGCTCGATGCCTGATAGCGCGCTACGGCAACATCAACCCCCGCCTTGCGTATTTCCGCTACCGGCACAATAGCGCCGCGCAATTGAATGCCGAACTCTTCCAGCGCCCAGCGGCGCACCGCTGACAACGACATCCGGACTGCGTTTTCGTGTTCAGGCCAAAATGCGAAGGCGGCACCATCACCGCCGAAAACAAAAGGAAAAGGAGCGCCATTGGCGCCATTTATTTGCGCGGAAATCACCGCCGCGCCAACGGTATTCACCACCTTGTAGCGTCCAGCCTCCACTTCAGCGGTTGAGCCTTTGACATCTGCAACACCGATGAACCAGTCCTCAGGCAAGGGCGCATAGGATGCAGCATCAACCATTGCTTCAAATGAATGGTTGAGTTTGACGTCGCGATAAAAATCTGGTGCCGGAGATTGTTGAGACATAGCAAACTATAGCTAATCACCAACGTCGTCGCCATGATCAACCGCGAGGATACTTTAAGGCAGGCGCAACTTACCCCTTGATTGGCAAGCGAATCGCTTTGCCGGGATAAACGCCTTTTAAGACCTTTGAATCCTTCACAACAATTATGCCATTGACCAACACAAAAGGAATGCCGGTGGCGGGAAGAGTGCCATGTTTTATAGTTGAATTGTCTTTGACGGTCGCTGGGTCAAAAATGGTGATATCGGCATCTGCACCCACCTGGATGCGGCCTTTAAAAGCCATCTGCGCCACACCATTCTCCTGCAGGAACCTGGCCGGGAGATAGCTCATTTTCGCAATGGCTGTCATTAAAGGCATAAGCTTTTTTTCGCGCACCATGCGCAACACAATGGAATGAGTGCCTGCGGCGCGTGGGTGACCTTGCACCTCATCATAGGCCAAATCCCAATCCATGGCAATTTTGCCGGT
>CAJQND010000312.1 GCA_905479595.1 uncultured Hyphomicrobiales bacterium | reverse complement strand
TTGGGTTGCCCATCAGAGCCCGGCCAATGGCCAGCATTTGTTGCTCGCCGCCAGAAAGCTGGTTCCCGCGATTGGCTCTGCGTTCGGCCAATTGAGGGAAAAAATCGTAGACCCAGTTTTTGTCCCAGGCACCGCTGCGTGCTGCTACCTCGAGGTTTTCGCCAACGGTAAGCGATGGAAAGATTTCTCTCTCCTGAGGCACATAGCCGAGGCCGTCCGCTACGCGCAAATGCACTGGCGCAGTTTCGATGGATTTGCCCTGTAAGCTGATTGTGCCCGCATGCAAATTTGTGTGGCCCATTATCGTTTCCAGCAAGGTCGACTTGCCTACACCATTGCGTCCTAGAATAGACAGGCTGGAACCATCGGCAATTTTCAAGTTGATGTCTTCCAGCACCACGGTCTCGCCATACCCTGCGATGAGGTTTTCTATTTGAAGCGCGGGAATTTTAGCCATCTGCCTCTACTCCCAGATAAACCGCGCGCACTTCTTGGTTTTCGGCAATTTCTTCTGGCGTTCCTTCGACAAGAACATTGCCAGCGACTAACACCGAAATTGATTTGGCGAACTGAAAAACGATCTCCATATCATGCTCGATAATCAAGATGGCGATGTCCTCGGGCAAAGCGGCAATGACATCAAGAATGATGTGGCTTTCTGCTGAAGGTACCCCGGCAGCAGGTTCGTCAAGCAAAAGCACCGATGGCTTCAACCCAAGGGTTATTGCAATTTCCACCAGGCGCTGACGGCCATAGGGCAGCTCACGCACAGGAGTTAGGGCATCGCCATGAAGGTGCAATTGGCTCAGCAGCGCCATAGCTTCGTCCAGAACGTGGCTGAATGTGCTGGCGCGTCGCCAGATATTACGACCAATGCCAGAGCGTTCTAAGATGGGCATGGTAACGTTTTCGACAACCGTCAGGTCACGAAAGAGCTGGTTGATCTGAAACGTGCGCGCAAGGCCGCGCTTAACCCGGCCTGCCTGGCTTTGTGCAGTTATATCATCGCCGCCGAGCAGCACCGACCCGCGATTTGCGCTTAATGCCCCGGAAATCAAGTTGATCAAGGTGGTTTTACCCGCGCCATTTGGCCCGATTAGCGCGTGGCGCGCGCCTGGTTCAAGGCGTAAAGACACATCCTGGGTGACGTAGAGTGCGCCGAAATGCTTGGAAAGGTCTCGGGTTTCAAGCGCTGGGATCATGGTTTGCCTTTCCCGCGTGCCCACGCAACCAGATCATCCAATGCGCCAAGCATGCCGCCGCGCATGAACAACACAACAACAACCAGTAAAAGGCCGATGCCAAACTCCCAAAATTCAGGAGATAGTTTGGCCAGTTCGTCTTCCAGAACCAAATAAACCACGGTGCCAAGAAAAGCACCGTAGAGCCTGCCAGTACCGCCCAGCACAAGCATGATCAGCACGGTGCCGGAGCGGGCAAAACTCATCACGTCCAGGGTGACATAGGCATTGGATTCTGCAAAAAGCCCACCGGCAATCCCGGCCATGCCGGCTGAGATCGTATAGATTTTGACCAGTTTTCCGTGCACCGGCGTGCCGATAGCGTGCATGCGGTTTACATTACCTTTGATGCCAACTAGCGAACGCCCAAACGATGAATGGACTATCCGCCGGGCCACCAGAAAGCAGCAGAACAGGACAGCCAAAGCGTACCAATAGTAGGTGTGTCCCCAGAGGTCGTATTCAAAATGATTAAATAGCGGCCAGATGGATATGCCCACCAGCCCATCGAACCCGCCTGTCCAATATTCCGCAGCGTTAGCACCCTCCATAAGCAAGATGGCGGTGGCGAGCGTCAGCATGAGTAAGGTAAGCCCGTGATAGCGCAACAAAACCCACCCAGACAGGAAACCAAGCGCAGCGCCAACTAACCCACCAAATAGCATGGCGGAGATCGGTTCTCCCCAACCAAGATGTGCCGATAACATGCCGGTGGCATAGGCCCCCGCGCCAAAATACGCCGCGTGACCAAGGGTAACGATGCCCGCATACCCCAGGATGAGATCAAGCGAGAGCGCGAAAATGATGGCGATAAGAATTTGTGTGCCGAGCGCCATATAGTCGGGAAAAACAAAGAATGCAGCAATAGCGACAATCCACGGCAGCGCTTCGGCCCAGCGCCAGCCTTCTCGCGCTCGGAAATAGAGCCGTGCGTCCGGGGTAAACCCGCTATCTGAAGGAGTATCTGTCATGCTTTTCCAAACAACCCTTCAGGCTTGATCAGTAAGATGCCGATGGTTACCGCATAGATAAAAAATGCACCTCCATCGGGCCAGAGATACTTACCTGCCGTGTCGATAATGCCGAGTACCAGCGCTGCCACAAATGCGCCGCGAATACTACCCAGGCCGCCAACGGCGACAACAATCAAAAAGAACACCAAATAGGTAAGCGCAAACGTTGGCGACATGCCGAGAATTTCAATTGCCAACCCGCCACCGAGGGCCGCCAGCCCGCTGCCAAATGCAAAGGTAATGACGAAAAGGCGGTCCACATCTATGCCAATCGACTGCGCCATGCGGCGGTTGTCGACGGCAGCGCGGATTTTTGCCCCGGTTATAGTGCGCTCAAAACCATACCAAAGCGCCACGATCATCACCAATCCAACGGCAATGGTGAACGTGCGATAGGCGGGGAAGATGCCAAATCCCAAATTCACCTGCCCCTTAAGGAATTCCGGCACTGATATGCTCACCGTTGAAGGGCCAAAAAAGAAGGTGATTGTCGCAGTCGCCATGAACACAAGACCGATAGATAGAAGTACCTGATCGAGTTCACCTGCCTTATAGAGCCGACGGTAGAGATATCGCTCAAACGGCACACTGATAAGAGCGACAATGATAGCGGCCAGCACAAGGGCAAGCAGAAACGGCACGCCTGCCTTGAGCATTAAGCTGACCATCACATACCCGCCCAGCATGGCAAACGCCCCATGGGCAAGGTTGGCAAAGCCCATCAAGCCCATAGTGATCGACAGGCCCACAGAAATAATGAACAGCAGCATGGCGTAAGCCACGCCGTCAAACAGGATAGAAATGGCTGCCTTGGCGAACTGTTCCATAAAAAATGGCGGCAGCTGTTATGCTGCCGCCAGTCTCCGTTTGTTATTTACATTTGCCGATTTTATTGGCTTTGCAGGGGTCTTTAACCTGCGGGATCGTGTCGATCACCTCGATCATCATCCGACCATCTTTGGAAACGACCTTATGGACGTTCGAATCATGAATGATATCGCGGGTTTCCGGGTCGATCATGATCTTGCCGCGCGGGCTGTCATAGGTCCAGCCAGAAAGCGCCTTCATGGTGCCTTCCGCAGTAACCTTGCCGCTTTGTGCGGTGATAGCATGGGCGATTGCAGCCATGCCGTCATAACCTGCCACGCCCATGAAATCTGGCGTTGTGTCTGCGCCATAGGCATCTTTCCAGGCCTTCACGAACGCTTTGTTCCTCGGCGTGTCATAGTCGGCGGAATAATGATGCACGGTGATCATGCCTTCGGCTTCTTTCGGCATATCCTGCAGTTTGGTGTCCTGGGTAATGTCACCAGGGCCAATCAGCTTGATGCCATCATCGCCCATACCAAGACTGGCATATGTTTTCACAACGGCGACTGAATGGTTGCCTGCCGGCACGAAAATATAGAAGCAATCAGGTTTTGCGTTCTTTACCCGTTGGAAGAACGGCGTGAAGTCAGGCACTTCGCGCGGACCACCCATGGGGATGGCTTCCAGAACCTTGCCGCCCGCCTTTTCAAACCCTGTGGTGAATGCGTTGCGACTGTCTTTGCCTGGTGGGTAGTCGGTGAAGCCGATTGCGGCAGTTTTGCAACCAAGCTTGTTATGGGCATATTCCCCCATCGGATAACCTGCATGCCACATGGTGAACGAAACCCGGGCGATATAGGGTGAAAGGCTAGGAATCCATGCGGTGCCAGCATTCATGATTACCATGGGCACCTTGCCCTGTGTGGCCAATGGTGCGCTCGCCATGGCGTTAGGTGAGAACACGAACCCGGTGAGCAGGTTGACTTTTTCACGAGTGATCAGTTCCTGCACAGCGTTCTTGGCAATGTCGCCACCGGGGCGTTTCGAATCGCGTTTGATCAGTTCAATTTCATTGCCGCCGAATGCGTCTTTGTTTTGCGAGATGAACAGGTTCATGCCCCGGTCAATTTGTTCGCCGAACTGGGCTGCCCCGCCCGAATAGGGCAAAACCACCCCAATCTTGACGGTTTCAGCCATTGCTTGGCCAGCCATCAAACCGAATAACGCTGTGACGCCCAATAGTAATTTATGAATTTTCATCGCCTTCTCCTCCCTGGATTGTATCGTTTATCGATATTTTTGAAGTGCAATGCGATTTTTGCGACTTTATGAATGTGAGTATAAGAACCCCGTGACATAAGAATCCACCAAAAACTCTGCATCCCAACTCAATTCTCTCATTGCGTATGTCGTGATCGTTCCGGATCGTTCAGTAATGCGTTAAGCCGAGTGACGATTTTTGTGCCGTTTGCGGTATCAAATGCATCGGCGATATAGCGGTCAGGCCGTACGATAAAAACTGGCGTTTCGGCATTGTGAAGATATGCTTTCATCGCGCCATCCGTATCGAGAACGCTGATGGATCCGTTTTCATGGCGCTGCGGGGAGCCGGATTGTGTAATGCCGATCGCAGTAATGTCTTCAGGTACACCGTTGAGCGTTTTGCTAATATTTGCGCCATCCCTAGATAGGGCGATTACCGCCATCCGATTACCCAATGTAGCGTCAAGAAGCCGGTCTTGCCCGTCCGGCATTTGCACTTTTGGTTGTGGAAACATCCTGCCGGTAAAAGTTTTTCCAATCGCGTCAATCGGCTCGGCAATAAAACCTTCGCGGTAATAGGGTTTTGGCTTAAATCGCATCTCGCTCACATAACGTTTGGCAGGCGGGCAAACGCTTAACGTTTTGAAAAACAACTGCATAAGGGTGGCCTGCATTCGGGATTTTGGAACCATCACCCGGCCTATGGTCAAGGCTAATTCGATCAGTGCCCATGCATGGGGCTTGCGTTCGTGCTCATAGGTTTCAAGCACGCTGGGCGTCAGTTCTTTGTTCAGAACCGCGGCCAGTTTCCAGCCAAGATTATGGGCATCGCGAATGCCGGAATTCATGCCTTGGCCAGCAAATGGTGGGGTGAGATGGGCGGCATCGCCCAGCAAAAAAATACGCCCTTCGCGCCAGCGATCTGCGCGTCTGGCATGAAACGTGTAGACTTGGCGGCGTATGATTTCGGCGTTTCCGTCCGGGCCATGGGCATGCATCAGCGCGCGAGAGAATTGTTCCGTTTCGGCTTCTTCCTGGGTTTCGCCGTCGCGCAGCATGAACTCAAACCGCCTGGTGCGGTGCGGACCGGGTAAGGATATTCCGGGTCGGTCCGGATTTGAAAATACCCTGGTGTGGCGGAATGTGTCCTTGGTGTCGTTAAGGTCGATAATCAGCCAGCGCTGTTCAAAACTAGACCCGGAAAAGCCAATTCCCAACTTGGTTCGGATGGAACTCCGCCCGCCATCGCAGGCGGCAAGATAATCGCACGTAATATTAAGCGCTTTTTTTCGGGCAGGTGTGACGGTCAACATGACCCTGTCTTCATTTTGTGTAAATTCGGTCAATGTGTGCTGAAAACGGACGTCCACATTATCAAACCGCGCTAGCCCTGCGCGCAAGGTTGCCTCCAAAAGTGGTTGGCGGAATGCATTTCGGCGAGGATATCCAAATTCGCGGGTTGCAGGCTCAACCTTGGCGAAAACCTCGCCCTTGGTGGAAAAATAATGCGAACCATAGTCCAGCATCACATTGGCGATTACTTCATCCGCAAGCCCCGCCGCCTGAGCTGTCCGTAGGGATTCATCGTCGATTGACACCGCGCGCGGTTCACTAACGGTAGAGGTGTTGCGCTCAATTACCAATGTTTTGACATCGGCAGCACCAAGTAGATTGGCAAGCATCAGCCCGGTCGGCCCTGCGCCACAAATCGCCACCTGAAAGTGCTCGCGCGCCGCCATGGTCATGCAACAATGCGCGGTGAAAATGGTACACTGGCGCCAGATTGCGCCAGTTTGACAGTGACCGCTTCAGCGCAATTAGTCACTAACTCGGCAAGTTGATTTGCTTCCAAAACACTCATATGCGAGGCATTTCCTGTAATGGTGAGGCTGCCGGTAACGCATCCATGGTCATCGAAAACCGGCGCGGCAATGCCGGCGATGCCTGGATCAACCTCGCCTTCGGCCCGGCAATGGCCAACGCGCCTTATTTCCCGCAAAATATCGAGGAATTCACGCCATTCACGCACACCCATGCTTTCGGCAATCAATTCTGCTTTGGCCTCATACAGCCGCTTTAGAGTGCGTCTTGGAAGGTGGGCCAGAATAATTTTGGACGTTGCACCGCGAAACATTGGCATAGGCCGCCCCCGCTCATAGCTGATGTTTTGCGTCGCGCCTGCGCCACCCCCATGCAACACACACATGACCGTGTCGCGATAGAGACGCGACAGGAATACAGTTCTTGCCTCACCGGCATCTTTTGCCAGTTGCACCACAATAGGGCGGGCGGCTTCGAGCAAGGGGTCGGTGACCCGGATAAGTCGGTCATATTTTAAAATCGCAGGGCCAAGCCGATAACCGTCCCCGGTCACCGGGACCAGCATTTCGGCTTCGCACAAGGAGCGTATATAGCGATATGAAGTGCTCACAGAAACCTCAAGCGCGGCAGCTGCATCTTCGGCAGTCCAGACGGATTTCTCGTCGCTGAACAAATCGAGCAGTGCCAAGAGTCGGTCGGCGCTGCTCATCAGGAGGCCTTGTCTTCGGCTTCAATCGGGTTGGTCAATGTGCCGATTTTCGAGATCTCTACTTCCGTCACATCGCCCGGCTTCATAAACACTTGCGGATCGCGCTTAAACCCGACTCCGCCAGGTGTCCCAGTGACGATTACATCGCCAGGCACCAATTCGCTGAACTGAGAACAATAGCTAATTTGTGTGGGGATAGAGAAAATCATCATATCGGTCGTGGCGTGCTGCATCACTTCGCCATTCAACCTGGTGGTTAGCTCAAGCTTTGTGGGATCGGGAATTTCATCTGCGGTCACCATCCACGGTCCAAAACCACCTGTGAACGGAAAGTTCTTTCCCGGCGCGAACTGGTGGGTGTGGCGCTGCCAGTCACGGATCGAGCCTTCATTGTAGCAGGCATACCCTGCCACATGGGACAGCGCGTCTGCTTCATCTATGTAACGCCCGCCCTTGCCAATAATCAGTGCCAGCTCACCTTCATAATCGAGCATGTGCGAAACAC
>CAJQND010000311.1 GCA_905479595.1 uncultured Hyphomicrobiales bacterium | reverse complement strand
TTTCGGAAAGCTAACCCGCCGCAACGTTTGGCCAAGTTGTTCGCAAAATTGCGTAATCAAAATGTCGATCTGACTGAATCTTTGCTGATCGTACCGGTCCTGACGCAACCGACCGCTATCAACAAGAACGGATTTCTGCATGTAAAAGGTAACTTTCCGCTTCGGCCGCGGCAGATAAATTTTGAATTTTTGTTTCAGTCCGTGAACGGCAATTGGCTCATTTTTGGCATTGCGGTTAACCCGTCTGCCGCCCCGCCTTTGGACAAGAGCGCGCCATCGGCAACCACGAAACCAGATATGGCAGCTACACCGGCGGCGGCTTCTTCGAGCGGAATTTTTCAACGCGCCGCCACTGCCTCTGGACTTAGCCCGGCAATTCTTGCCGGTATTTTCGGGCTCCTACTCTTCCTTGTACTCGGGCTGATTTGGTATTTCGTGATTTACGCCCGGAAGAAACGCGCCCGTGAGGAACGTTCTGCCTATGTTGCTCCTGAGCAACCCCGCATGCCTCCTCCAGCTCAAACGTACTAGTTAAGCAGGAATTCGCCATCTACCTTACGCCACTCACCTGGACTGATCAGGCGTTGGTGAGCAAAACGTACGGAATGCAAGGGCCCCTCCAGAGTTTCGCGCCAATAGTCGAGAAATGCGTGCATGTTGGGGAATTTGGGCGCGAGGTCATATTCCTGCCAGACATAGGTCTGAAGCATTGTTGGGTAATCCGGCATATGGTAGAGGATCTGCGCTGTGGTTAATCCATACCCTTTGAGCTGTAAATCGAGCGTACGCGTCTGCATGGCACCTCCAGTGATCATGAATACATTTACCATGATGGCGCATGAATTTCTGTTCGCCAAGTCGTAAATGATAAAAAACCTTTGAAAAACAAAAAGTTAGCAGCCTTCAACTGAGAGTGCTGCCAAAATCGTCATTTCTGATTTTTCTTGCAATATAAAGAAAAGTTTATATGTTGTTATTCAAATGAATTTGGAGGCTTTAAAAGTGTCTTTTCAAGACTTGCTTGCCGAGCGCGGGTGTTTGCTGGCCGATGGCGCTACCGGCACTAATTTTTTCAAGTGTGGGCTCGGTGCGGGCGATCCGCCGGAACTGTGGAATATTGATCACCCTGAAAGGGTCGCTGAGCTTCACCGCAGCTTTGTCGAAGCTGGCTCTGACATTATCTTGACCAATAGTTTTGGCGGCAATGCCTACCGGCTGAAGCTGCACAATGCCCAAGACCGGGTGTTTGAACTGAACAAGGCGGCAGCACAAATCGCCCGCGCTGAAGCAGACATGGGTGAGCGGCCGGTTCTGGTTGCTGGATCCATGGGCCCAACAGGCGAGATATTTGAACCTGTTGGTACGCTGAGCCATGAAGGCGGAGTGGCTGCGTTTGTAGCCCAGGCAGAGGGGCTGAAAGCTGGTGGTGTTGATCTTTTGTGGATTGAGACAATCTCATCAGAAGAAGAATTACGTGCCGCAGTTGAAGGTGCCTCCAGCGTTGGCCTCCCGGTGGTAACCACAATGAGTTTCGATACCAATGGCCGGACCATGATGGGGATTGCACCAGAAGAGTTTGCGAACCTTGCAGCAAGTCTGCCGCAGCCGCCGGTTGCGATTGGCGCAAACTGCGGCACGGGTGCCTCGGAGCTAGTCGCAACTGTGCTGGGTATAAGCGGCGCGGACCCGAATGCCATTGTGGTCGCAAAAGCCAATGCGGGCATTCCAGAATTCGTTGAAGGTGAAATCCAGTACTCAGGTACACCGGATTTGATGGCCGATTATGTGCGCCTGGCGCGCGATGCAGGTGCCCGGATCATTGGCGGGTGTTGCGGCACAACTCCCGAGCATTTAGTCGCGATGCGGGCCGCCCTTGAGGCACATGTTCCAGGTGCACGGCCAACAATCAGCGATATAGAAGGTGGCCTTGGTGCGGTTTCCGCGCTGGCAAAAGGTGAGGGGCCGGTACGAGCTGAACGGGTGGAAAGCGGACGTCGTCGCCGTCGCCGCAGATAGCCTGATAAGACGCAATTGCGGCTGCGATGTCGATTTCCGCTTCCCGAAAGTCGCCCGTTGGCCTTATTTCGCGTTCTGGGCGCTGTAATTTAAACCAAGCGATAACCACCAGGCAGAACCTGGTCCATTTTTTGCGGGAAATCCGGGTATGAGTGAAGAAGACGATCTAGATCTGAATAGCTTGGACGACGATGAGCTTGTTCAACAGATGCATGACGACCTTTATGACGGCCTCAAAGAAGAGATTATTGAGGCGGTCAATATTCTTCTTGCGCGCAAGTGGACGCCATATGACGTTTTGACGAAAGCGCTGGTTGAAGGCATGCGCATTGTCGGCATTGATTTCCGAGATGGTATTTTGTTTGTGCCGGAAGTTCTTTTGGCCGCAAACGCTATGAAGGGTGGCATGGTCCTGCTGCGCCCATTGCTGGCGGAAACCGGTGCGCCACGGGTCGGTAAAATGGTCATCGGCACGGTAAAGGGCGATATCCATGATATTGGCAAAAACCTGGTTGGTATGATGATGGAAGGTGCTGGTTTTGATGTGATTGATCTGGGTATTAACAACCCGGTCGAAAACTATCTTGAAGCTATCGAAGAGCACCAGCCTGATATTCTCGGGATGTCTGCATTGCTCACCACCACCATGCCATACATGAAAGTTGTCATCGATACCTTGAAAGAAAAAGGTATGCGCGATGATTATGTCGTGCTTGTCGGCGGTGCGCCTTTGAACGAGGAATTTGCCGATGCAATTGGAGCAGATGCCTATTGCCGTGATGCGGCAGTGGCGGTGGAAACTGCAAAAGACTTTATGGCTCGCAAACATAACCAGCTGGCAAGCGCATAACGCCAAAACAAAAATTCAACAGGGCACAGCCCATGGAACTGGCGCCATCAGAAGAGTTTGATTTCAAACGCGGCAAGGGCGATGTGTTGCTGATTGCCTGCGGGGCATTGGCGCGCGAAATCGTGGCTCTTATTGAGCTCAATGGGTGGACCCATCTTGATGTGACGTGTCTTCCCGCAAAATGGCATAACACCCCGCAATTTATCCCAGACGGTGTGCGTAAAAAAATTCAAGAAGCCAAGGGGAATTATACGAAAATTTATTGTGTTTATGCTGATTGCGGAACTGGCGGCCTGCTCGATAAAGTGCTTGAAGAGGAGGGCGTTGAACGGATTGCCGGGCCGCATTGCTACTCATTCTTTTCCGGCAATGATGTGTTTGCCGAGCGCGAAGACGCTGATATGAGGGCATTTTTCCTCACGGACTATCTCGCCAGGCATTTCGACAAGCTGATTTGGCAAGGGCTTGGCCTGGACCGCCATCCAGAGTTGTTGAGCGACTATTTTGGTAATTATGAGAAACTGGTTTTTTTCGCTCAAGTACCTGATGAAAAACTACAAATACTGGCACGCGACGCGGCGAAAAAGCTTGGTCTTGCTTATGAGTACCGAGAAACCGGGTTTGGTGATTTGGCGACGTTTATGTCAGCTGCGGAACCAGCTTAGTCTCCTGAACCAAAAACGCAGGCTGTTGCTGGGTTGCGCAATGGATGCCACCGCCCAGCTCGCCAAGAACATCAATATTCAGCATCACCACCTCACGATCTGGGAACAGGGCCGTGAATGCCGTTCGGACTTCGTCATCCCTATCCCGGTCACCATAGTGTGCGGCAATGACGGCACCGTTGCAGATGTAGTAATTGACATAGGAAGCAACAAAATCTGCAGCATTGACGCGAGTGCTGTCAGGTTCGGGGACGGTGGTTATCTCCAACGGTTTTCCAGACGCATCCATAGTTGATTTCAAAATTTTGTAGGTTTCAAATGCGGCGATGGACCATGGGTCCTCCATGTCGATTTTATCAGCAAGCTGGATCAGAATTTTGCCTGGTTCAGTAAACCGCGCCAGGGCGTCAATGTGGTAGTCGGTGATGTCTTCTCCGATGAGGCCCGGTGCCCATATGACTTTTTCTCCACCTGTCGCATTCAAAAGCAATTGTTCGATTTCAGCTTTTGAACCGGCGTTACGGTTTGTATTTACCCACGAACTTTCATGGGCAATCAGTGTGCCTTGGCCATCAAATTCAATGCCACCTGCTTCTCCGGTGAGACCATTATCCAGCAGCGGAATCTCCAATCGCTCTGCTACCCGTTTGGCGATCAAGCCGTCATTTTCATGAACCTGTTTGTTGCCCCAGCCGTTGAAGTTCAAGTGCGAAATGGCTTGCTGACCGGCTTCGTCCTGCACGAAAAACGGGCCCGAATCCCGACACCACAAATCATCTGTCGGAATATTCCATATCTCAACTGAACCGGTGAGCTGTTTCCGTGCAGAATTTTCGTACTCTGCGTCCATCAGCATTACGACGGGCTCAAACTGGGAAATGGTATTTGCAACGTCTGCGATGGAGCGCTGTATCATCTTTAGAAACGCCGTGTCTGGGTAAACCTCGCGATTTATCGGCCACTGCATGAATGTCCGTAGATGCGGTGTGGATTCTTCCGGTGCGCGAAAAAGCGGATTTCCTTGACGCGTTTTGGTCAAATCAACACCTTTGATTTACGCAGCTGAACGTCGGGCAAGGGCGGTGGCGATGCCCATGGCGATCAATGCCCCGGCGCCTAGCCGTGATAACCACCCAAGTAGCGATGAGTTTGAAATTTTGCTGCGCAACCGGTCGGCCATCAAGGCATAGGCCAATGCATTGACTGCGGCCATTCCCACGAATGTCGCAATGAGGATCGCGAACTGAAGAAATAGCGGATCGGTT
>CAJQND010000310.1 GCA_905479595.1 uncultured Hyphomicrobiales bacterium | reverse complement strand
TTTGCTGTTGATATTTGATGAAGTGCAATGTGGCATGGGCCGCACGGGCCATCTTTTTGCCTACGAACTTGTTGGTGTCTCGCCCGATATCATGGGCCTTGCCAAAGCCATTGGCGGTGGTTTTCCGCTGGGGGCATGTCTGGCAACTGAAGACGCGGCAAGTGGAATGACCATTGGTGCCCATGGTTCTACCTATGGCGGCAATCCGCTTGCCATGGCGGTGGGCAATGCAGTGCTGGATCTCATGCTTGCTGATGGGTTTTTGGAGCGCGTGCGTGAGGCTTCACGAAATTTGAACCAGAAACTTGCTGGTGTATCTGGTAATCACCCGGATGTTTTTGACGGCGTGCAAGGTGAAGGCTTGTTGCTTGGCCTGAAATGCAAGCCGCCAGTTGGCGATGTCATGAATATGGCGGCAAAACACGGGTTACTGAGCGTGCAAGCAGGAAACAATGTGCTGCGTCTCGCGCCACCGTTGATTATTACCGATGAGGATATCAACGAAGCAATCGAGCGCCTTGAAGCAGCTGCCCGTGAACTGGAAACGGCGAGTGGGGAATCAGATCATGGCTAGCCCGCGTCATTTCCTCGATCTGGACGCGTTTGACGCGCCAGCTTTGAGACATATTCTCGACGATAGTCTGGCGACCAAAGCAGCCCGTAAGGGTTTTCGCCGTGGCCGCGTGGACGAAGGTGCACCGCTCTCGGGCTGCGTGTTGGCGATGATATTTGAAAAGCCATCCACACGCACAAGAGTGTCATTCGATGTGGGCATGCGCCAGCTGGGCGGTGAAACCGTGGTTCTGGCGGCGAGCGATCTGCAGCTTGGCCGTGGCGAGACCATTGCTGATACCGCGAAGGTTCTCTCACGTTTTGCTGATGCCATTATGATCCGTTCCACCGATCACAAGAAAATGCTTGAATTGGCAGAGCACGCCAGCGTGCCAGTGATTAACGGGCTCACCGATCGCTCTCATCCCTGCCAGATCATGGCTGATGTTATGACAGTGGAAGAACACCGCGGAGACGTAGCAAGCCAGGTGGTTGCCTGGTCTGGAGACGGCAATAATGTTGCCAATTCCTGGATACATGCGGCAGCTGTTTTGGGCTTTGAATTGCGGCTCGGTTGTCCAGACCCATTGGCACCGAATGCGGCACTCATGGAATGGGCGAAAGCAAAGAACCCAAAGATCCGCCACATCGTTGACCCAAATGAGGCTGTGGCTGGAGCAGATGTTGTGACCACGGATGTGTGGGAATCGATGGGTGCGGAAGAAGTTGGCGATCTGCATAATCTTTTGCGCCCCTATCAGGTAGACGCAAATTTGATGAAAAACGCCAAGGATGATGCCTTGTTCATGCATTGCCTGCCTGCACGGCGCGGTGAAGAAGTTACAGCAGAGGTGATTGACGGGCCGCAATCGGTGGTGTTTGACGAAGCAGAAAACCGGCTTCATGCGCAAAAGGCGATTTTGTCTTGGTGTCTCCAACAAGAATAAAGCGCCATCAATTGGGAATATTCAAATGAGCCAGGACATAAGCCAGGCAGATGAGCTTGTGGTGGACTTGACGGGCGATGACATGGTCACGCCGTTTGAGGTCAAGCCACTTGGTGTGCGTGGGCGTGTTGTGCGTCTTGGGCCAGCGGTAACTGAATTGCTGGAGCGCCATGGCTATCCACCTGCTGTATCTGCCCTGCTTGCCGAGGCCGCAGGCCTTGTAGCGCTTTTGGGGACGACACTGAAATTCGATGGGAAATTCATTCTGCAAACCCGCACCGATGGCCCGGTGGATATGATGGTTGTCGATTTCGTGACACCTGGAAACATTCGAGGGTATGCGCATTTTGACGCTGAAAAACTGGAAACGCTCGTGGCGTCAGGCGATGTAGCTCAGCGAGCCTTGCTCGGCCAAGGCCATCTGGTCATGACAATTGACCAGGGCGCAGAAATGGAGCGCTACCAAGGCGTCGTCGCATTTACTGGTGAGAGTTTGTCGGCTGCTGCCCATGATTATTTTCTGCAATCGGAACAGATACCAACATCGGTGCGTCTGGCGGCTGGTCCGGTTATTTCACAGGGCAGTGAGGGCCGGGAAGAATGGCGCATGGGCGGCATTATGGTACAGCATTTGCCAAAAGACGGCCCACCCAGCGCCATCGCAATTTCATCAGGTGATGCGCCGCCTGATACAAGCCTGGAAGAGCCAGAAGAACAATCGGAAGAGTGGACCAGAGCGCGGGTTTTGATGGAATCGGTCGAAGATCATGAATTGCTTGATCCAACGGTGACCACCGACCGGCTTTTGTACCGGCTCTACCACGAAGATGGCGTGACCGCCTATCAACCCCAATCGATTGCGCACAAGTGCCACTGTTCGCGCGAGCGGATAAAGTCAGTGCTGGAAGGATTTACCGCCGAAGAGCTTGCTGAAACTCTCGAAAACGGAAAAATCACAGTCACTTGCGAGTTTTGTTCAGCCAAGTATGAGTTCAAAGAAGCCGAGCTTTAGGGCGCATACCTTTAGTTTGCCGCTATGTGTTCAACCAGCCTGTCCATGAAGGTTTCACAGGCGGCTATTTGTGCCAGGCTTACGTATTCATCAGGTTTATGTGCCTGGGTGATGCTTCCGGGGCCGCAAATTACCGTTGGAATTTCGATCTCTTGATAAAGCCCAGCCTCGGTCTGGTACGATACTGCATAGGTGTCGTTTTGCTGGGCGAGCGCCAATACGAGTGTTTCAACTGGTGAACCGTCTTCTGGCAATAATGGCGGGATCGCATTGGTGCATTCTGTGATGATGCCGGTGCCTGGATCAACCGCGTGCATGGCCGGTAACAGAGTGTCTGCAAATTTCCTGATGCGCTCCAGAATCTCGTCTGGCCCCTGACCCGGTAATGCCCTTAGTTCCCATATGATCTTGCAATTCAGCGGGATAATATTGAGCGCGGTGCCACCCTGGATGAGCCCCGCATGGACGGTGGAATAGGGTGGGTCGAAGCGACGGGACGTATCGAGGCGAGTGCGAAAATCAGCTGCGATCCGGTTGATTTCCGACAGTATCTCGCCGGCAATCATCACCGCATTTACGCCTTTGTGGGCGAGAGATGAGTGCCCCTCCAGTCCGGTGACTTCGGTGACAAACGTATAGCCGCCTTTATGGGCGTTAACGACGGTCATATCGGTTGGTTCGCCAACAATCACAGCGCGCGGCAGCGGCAGGTGCTGTTTCATGTGGGAGATCAGGGAACGCACGCCGGTGCACCCGGTTTCTTCGTCATAGGAAAACGCGAAATGGATGGGTGTTTTGCCATTGGCGGCAACCAATTGCGGGACCCGCGACAGGGCAATTGCGATAAAGCCTTTCATATCGCAAGTGCCACGGCCAAAGAGTTTGCCATCTTTCTCTGCCACCGCGAACGGGTCTGTTGACCAGTTTTGCCCATCCACCGGCACCACATCTGTGTGTCCGGACAGAACAATGCCGCCTTGCCTGGCATCACCGATTGTGGCGTAAAGGTTGGCTTTTGAGTTGTCTTCGTTGGGGACGAGCAGGCTCTCAATACCCCAGCCCGCGAGGTAATCGCGCACGAAGTCGATGAGTTCCATGTTGGACAACCGGCTTGTGGTGTCGAACGAGATCAGTTTGTCGATCATTTGGCGCGCGTTATAGGTGGTGCCGCTCATTATTTTTCCTCATTTCATCGAAATTACGACCGCCAGAAAAGCGGTGAAAACAGGACCAGAACGGTGAACAGTTCAAGCCTGCCGAGTAGCATACCGAAACTCAGCACCCATTTTGCCGTTGCCGGCAAAGAGGCGTACGTCTCAACTGGTCCAACAACATTACCCAACCCAGGCCCTACATTTGCGATAGCACTGGCCGCGGCTGAGAGTGATGTGAGATTGTCCAAGCCAATAAGATTTAAAACCAGCGCAAGGCCAGCAAAGCAAATAAAGAACAGGAAAAAGAATGACATAACAGCGGAAATAACATTGTTTGGCAGCGGTTTTCCATTGTAGCGCGGGGAGAAAATCCCGTGTGGATACAGCATCCTGTTCACGCTGACGCGCACGGTTTCAATCACCACCTGGAAACGGAACATTTTAATGCCGCAAGAGGTGGACCCGGCGCAACCACCAAGAAACATGATGCAGAAAAAGAACACCAGCGCGAACCCGCCCCAAAGTCCATAATCGGTGCTGGCATAGCCGGTTCCGGTTGTGATCGAGATCACATTGAAGATTGACAGTCTCAGGGACCGGACCGGATCATTGACCCCGCTCCATACCTGATAAGCCCATGCCGTAAAGATCAAAATGACCAACACGGCAAGGAAAAACCGCACTTGGGAATCTTTGTAAAGTGGCACCGGATTGCCGCGCAACATAATCAGATAAAGCGCAAAAGGCAGGGAGCCGACAATCATGAAAATGGACGCCACCATATCGACTTTCCATGACTGAAAGTAGGCGATGGATTCGTCGTGATTTGAAAATCCACCGGTCGCGATCGTGGTCATGGAATGCACAACAGCATCGAAAAGGCGCATGCCGCAGAAGTAGTACGCGATTGCACAAAGTGCAGTGAAGACCACATAGAGCGCTGTAATGGAACCGGCGATCTGGG
>CAJQND010000309.1 GCA_905479595.1 uncultured Hyphomicrobiales bacterium | reverse complement strand
CCGCGCTTTGCTGAAAATATCGAGCGTCATATCAATACGGTCATCAACAACGATCCGTTCCATGTGTCCGCAAATACCGATCCGAAGGGCGACCGTTCAAAACGCCCGCAGGATCAGGACCCCGATATGCTGGTGCATGTGGTCAAAGAAACAGATGCCGGGATTGTTATTCGTGGTGCCAAATATGAAACCGCTGCTGCCTATTCCAATCAGGCATTTTTGAAACCAACCATCGCCAATTGGGGCGATAGTAAACTTTCTGACTATGCTGTTGGTTGTATTGTGAAAATGGACGCGCCCGGCGTGAAGCACATTTGCCGTGCAGGTTTTGCTGGCAAGGGGTCGGTGGAAGATTACCCCTTATCGAACAAGTTCGATGAGGTGGATACACTGATGATACTCGACAACGTGCTGATCCCCTGGGAAGACGTGCTGTTTTACCAGCACACAAGGGCGGCCGCCTTTATCCGCACCACATTGCACCGTTATTCCGCGTTCCCGTTCGTGCAGCGCGTTTTGAGCGTTGCGGACCTGATGATTGGTACAGCGTTGTGGAATGTGCGCCAGACCGGCCTCGACAAACAACCGGCCGTGCAAGAAAAATTGGCACAACTGGCGGTGTATCGTGAGGGCATTAATGCACATCTCACCGCTGCTATCGCGACTGGAGAAAAAAGCCCCAATGGGCTGCTTATGCCTAACCAGTCCCTGCTGTTTACGGGCCGGGTGCATGCGTGTTCAAACCTTCCAGCGATGATGCATATTGCCCGCGAACTGTGTGGCGGCCAGATTTGTATCACACCGGATGTTGCATCCTTCACCGCCGAGGAAACAGCACCCTGGCTGGATAAATTTTACTCTATCAATGAGAACTGGGTTTCTGGTGATCGGCGCAAGTTGCTCGCATTTGGCCGTGATTTGCTCAATTCCGGGTATGCCGGCCATCGCTTGACGTTCCAGCTCTTTGCCCAGTCGCCGCCGTTCGCGCATCTCGGTGCTGTTTACCGGCATTTTGATTGGGACGGCCCGCTGGATTTTGTGAAAAATGCAGCCGGATTATCTGACAATGTGACAGCGCAAAAGCAGGCAGCGGAGTAAATGGCCAATGGCACATGAACGATTTAGGAAGTTCAACACCAAGAAAACCTACCCAAACCAGAAACTCGATAATGACCTTTGCCAGGTGGTGAAAGCGCGTGGCACCATGGTGTTCGTGCGCGGCCAGGTGGGTCAGGAAGTTGACGGTTTTGAAAGCATCGCCGATCTCAGCGCCTATGCCCAAGCAGACCAGGCGATGGCCAATGTGGAGCAGTTGCTTGAAGAAGCCGGATCTTGCCTTGAGCATATTTGCCGCATTCAGGTCTACCTAACAGACAGAGCCTATCGTGATGATGTCTATCAGGCGATCGGCAAGCGGCTCAAAGGGGTGTTCCCGGTGTCTACCGGCCTCATTGTTGATGGCCTGGCGCGGCCTGAATGGGTCATGGAGATCGAAGCCACCGCTGTTATACCGGACGAAGAATGAGCCCGGCGTCGGCCCTTTTAGGGGAGCTGCAGCGCATTGCTGACGCACCTTTGGAAAAGGCGAGCGCGTTGCCGCCAGGGCTTTATACATCCAGTGAAATCCTCGACCATGAAAAGCGGGAGATATTTGCCCGTGACTGGTCATGCCCCGGGCGTGCGGCCGATATCCCTGATCCGGGCAACTATCTCACCTGGTCAATTGCCGATCAGCCCATATTCGTGGTGCGCAACCGCGATGGTGAGGTGAAGGCATTTTCCAATGTCTGCCGCCACCGCATGATGGTTCTACTGGAAGGCAAAGGTAGCTGCAGGCGGGTGGTCTGCCCCTATCATGCCTGGACCTATGATCTGGACGGACAACTCATCGGCGCGCCGCATATGGGCGCATCCGAAGGGTTTGAGAAGAAAGACATTCGCCTGCACCAGCTGCGCACGGAAACATGGCAAGGCTGGATTTATGTGACCCTTGATGAAGATGCGGCACCAGTTGCAGAACTGCTGGCCCCGCTTGGCGAAATTACCGGGCGTTATGGTCAGGAAAATTATGTGCCGGTGATTACCGAAGACCACGTGTGGGACACAAACTGGAAGCTGCTCACTGAAAATTTTATGGAAGGTTATCATCTGCCTGTCGCACACAAGGAAACGGTAGGCGCATGGTTTACGGAAGAAAAAACCATCTTTCCAGAGCGCATTTTTGAAGGTTTCACTTACCAGACTTTTCGGAAAAACAAGACCGCAGGCTATGGCCGCGCCCATGAGGCCAATACGTGGCTTAAAGGTAAGTGGAGAAAGACGTCTGTTTTACCTACCGTGTTTTCATGCCACATGTATGTGCTGGGTCCAGATCACTTGTGGTATCTCTCCTTGCGTCCGCAGGGGGCTGAAAAGGTTCAGGTACGCTTTGGCGTAGCATTTGCACCAGAAGTGTATGAGGCGATTGAGGATCGTGATACTGCGATTGCTGAGCTTTCGGCATTTTTTGATAAAGTGAACAATGAAGACCGCCAGGTGGTGGAAGGTATATTCAAAGGGGCGCAGGCACCCCTTTCAAGTGCGGGGCAATTATCATGGCTTGAGCACGAATTGCATGATTTTGCCTGTTATCTATCCCGCCGGTTGAACTCCGGCGTTTCTTGAAGAACCCGAAAGGTTGTTGAATGACATTCTCCCTGATTGGACGTTGCGAACGCACTGGTGCGTTTGGGGTGGCGATTACCACGTCAAGCATTTGTGTGGGCGCACGCTGTCCTCATGTGCGGGCGGGCGCTGGCGCGGTTGCGACCCAGAATATCACTGATCCGGCCTTTGGGCCTGCTATCCTGGAATTGCTGGCGCAAGATATGGGTGCATCTGAAGCGCTTGAAGAAGCAATGGCGGGCAAACCTCATCTGGATTACCGGCAATTGACGGTCATCGACAAAACAGGCGCAACCGCGAGCTTCACCGGCGCGAACATTCTTGGCACCCATGCGGTTTTTGATGGTGAAAACTGTTTTGCTGCAGGTAACCTGCTGAGCACAGTTGACGTTGTCAGCGCCATGGCCGGAAAATTCGCCGCTAATCCGGATCTGCATCTGGCGGAGCGACTGCTTGCGGGCCTTGAGGCGGGAGTGGCAGCAGGTGGTGAAGAAGGCCCAACCCATTCAGCAGCGCTTTTAGTGGCCCATGAACAGCCTTTTGCCTTGGTCGATTTGCGCGTGGACTGGGATGATGACGATCCGGTTGCCTTTTTGCGCTGGGTGTGGACAGATTATGAGCCGCAAATGAACGATTATCTTATTCGCGCAATTGATCCGCCAAGCGCGCCCACATACGGGGTGCCGGGCGACGAGTGACCAAGAGGATACGCAATGGCCAGTTTAACCAAAGAGCAACAAGATATTTTTTGGCGCGACGGTTGTCTGCTGGTGGAAGATGGAGTTACCCCAGCACAGCTTGCCGCAATGCGCTCAGATTTCGCGCAGTGGGTGGAAGAAAGCAAAAACCACACTAAAGCTTATGGAACTACTCTTGATAATCGCCCGCGATTTGATGTGGAACCCGGCCATAGCGCGGATCAACCGGCGCTGCGCCGGGTCACCTCGCCGACGGAAGCGTCCCCGGCTTATCTTGATGTCATGCGCAATGCCAAGGTGGCCGACTGCGTGGCCGAATTGATTGGCCCTAGCATCAAGTTCCATCACGGCAAAATTAATTCCAAACTCCCGGGTGCCGCCACCGTGGTGAAGTTCCATCAGGATTTCCCCTATGAACCTCATTCCAATGACGACCTCATTACCGCGCTGATTTTTGTGGACGAGGTGACGGAAGAAAATGGGCCACTGGAAGTCGTACCAGGGTCCCATAAGGGCGCACTCCACAGCCTTTGGCATGATGGGGTGTTTACCGGTGCGATGGACGACAACATGGTCGATGAAATACGTGAAAAAACCGTGAAATGTACCGGGCCGGCGGGCGCTGTATGCCTCATGCACACCAGGTTGGTTCATGGCTCGGCACCAAACTTGTCCAATCGGCCACGCACGTTGTTCATCTGTGTTTTCAGCGCCGAAGACGCGGTGCCGCTTGCTCCTAATCCCCTGCCGAGCGAGCATGCCGGTGATATTGTCCGCGGTGAATTCTCAGGCCGGGTGCGCACTACACCCTATGAAATGGAGTTGCCGGAAATGCCAAAAGGCGCATCGTTCTTCGAGCAACAAGCCAAGGCGGGTTAAGCTGATAGCCGTTCTACCAGGTTGGCGAGGAACAGGTCGCATTTGGCGAGTTCGCTTTCTGCAATGAATTCGTCTGGCTTATGGCCCTGGGTCATGGAGCCTGGGCCACATATTACCGTCGGCATGCCGAGGCGTTGCTGGAAAAGCCCGCCCTCGGTGCCGAAGGAAACCTTTGTGTGATCATTTGCGCCGGTAAGCGATTTGACGAATTGCACTACTTCATCTTCCGGTGAAGTGTCGAGTGCGGGGTATTCATTGAAAATTTCGATTTCGATGTGTGCACCTGGAAACCGCTCTTGATGGCTAACAGCGATGCGGTTTGCTTCCACGCGCAGCCGGTCCATTAGAATTTCTGGATTATCGGCAGGCAGGTTTCTGATCTCAAAGCGGAACCGGCATTCATTCGGCACAATATTAAGCGCAGTGCCGCCATTGATGGTGCCCACATGCAGGCTCGTCCACGGCACCGGATAATCCATATCCCGCGCCCCTTGTGCCTCGATTTCGCCTTGCAGAGCGCGGATAGCGGAAATCATGTCATTGGCCAAATAGATTGCGTTCAACCCCTCGTTAGAAAGGGCTGAATGGGCCTCCACGCCATGGCAAATGCAATCTGCGCCGGTCTTGCCTTTGTGGGCGATGGCCGGGGTCATTTCCGTTGGTTCACCGATAATGCAAAAACCCGGTTTCACCGGCGCATCCGCCAACACGTCAATCATCCGCCGCACGCCAATGCAGCCAATTTCTTCATCATAGGAAAATGCCAGATGAATTGGCCGGTCCAGCTCTGCTGCCACAGCGCTTGGCACCGCAGCCAGCACGCAGGCCAAAAACCCCTTCATATCTGCGCTGCCACGGCCATAGAGCTTGCCTGCATCGCGGGTGAGTTTGAACGGGTCTTTGTGCCAGTCCTGGCCGTCCACCGGCACCACATCGGTGTGGCCGGATAACATGACACCGGCCACATCTGACGGACCGATAACGGCGTGCAGATTTGCCTTCGTGCGTTCATCATTATGGGTAAGTGAGGACACCACACCCTGGCGATCAAGGAATTCCGCCACCCAGGAGATCAAATCAAGATTAGAATTGCGGCTAACCGTTGGGAAGGAGATCAACGTTTCAAGGATATCTTCGCTGGGCGTTGGCATAAATCCACCGGATAAAGTTATTCTAACCCTTCAATAACGCGAACTTGATGGTGCCGCCAGTACTTCCAGTGGTTGATTTCCCACCTGCAATCCCCCACATTCACAATAGACCACAGTGCCCAGTATGGGGCTGTGAAAGTTAATAGCAGCTGCTTGTTATAGAAAGGGCTGAAATGTCACGAGTATCTCTATTTTCGAGCCCATTTTTGCTGGGTTTTGAAGAAATCGAACGTTTGTTGGATCGCGCCACCAAAACCTCTGGTGATGGTTATCCACCTTACAATATCGAACGCGTTGCTAATGAAGATGGCAGTGAACAGATGCGCATCGTGCTTGCGGTGGCTGGGTTCTCGCCAGAAGAACTGGATATCACCATTGAAGACAAACAGGTGGTCATCCAGGGCAATCAAACCGAAGACGAGACGCGTACATACCATCACCGCGGTATAGCGGCCCGTAAATTCCGCCGGTCTTTTGTGCTTGCCGACGGAATGGAAGTAACCGGGGCAAGCCTTGAAAACGGCTTGCTGGCGGTAGAACTACTAAGACGCGCGCCAGAACATATTGTGCGCAAAATTGAGATCACCACACCAAAGCCCGGTATGAAGATAGCCGGGTCCAGTAAGGAGTAAGTTCAATGACCAGCACTGAAATGCGTGAAGACGCTTTGAAACTCATGAGTGATCAGGAACTGGCCGTACTGGGTGGTGATGAAATCGCTTATGTGAAGGAAATTTCCAGCCAAGCCGCGAGCCGCATCATCCGCAAGGCGGGTGGTGAGATGGCCGATTATCCGGTGGCCCAGCGCTTGTTTGCCCTGCATGCTGCAGATGGCACCCCGATCGCAATCGCCGATACCCGCGAAAGTGCCCTGGCATCTGCGTTTGAAAACGATTTGATGGCGGTGAGTGTGAATTAATTGAGGCTAATGCCTTAAGCCGCGTGCGATGCAGCCGGTTCTGTTAGAATAGAGTATAGAGCGGCTGCGGAGCCTGATCCGCGGAGTTTTTTGACCACTTCAGGTTCGCGCAAAAGCCGCGAAACGCGGGCGAGCGCCTTCAG
>CAJQND010000308.1 GCA_905479595.1 uncultured Hyphomicrobiales bacterium | reverse complement strand
AAGGGATTGCAAAAATGGTTATCATAGAGTCAATTCCCAGTTAACCAATTATTTGCAAATTCATTAAGGTGGCACGGTATGCGCGCGGTTGTATTTCAACATCTTGTCGGAGAAGGGCCAGGTCTTTTCTCTGATATTCTGGCTCGCCATGGAATTGGGTGCGAGTGCGTGCACGTGTATAAAGGCGAAAGCCTGCCGCCCCTTCAAGATTTTGATTTAATGCTTGTTATGGGGTCCAGCCATCAAGTCTGGCAGGAAGCCGACCATCCGTGGCTGGTAAATGAGAAGGCGGCAATCCGCCATTGGGTGCAAGATTTGCGCAAGCCCTATTTCGGAGTGTGTTTTGGTCATCAACTCCTCGCTGAAGCTCTTGGCGGGGAGGTGGCACCGTCGGTCGAAGATGAACTTGGAATGCTTGAGGTTGTGCGCAATGAAAATGCAGCGGGCCACCCGGTGTTTTCTGCTCTCGCACCCACCGGGCGATGGCTTCAGTGGCACACAGCTGAAGTGACCCGTCCACCAGCTTCAGCACAAGTTATGGCGTCTTCTGCAACGTGTCCGGTTCAGGCACTGGCAGTTGGCACCCATGCCATGTCGATACAGTTTCATGCTGAGGCAACCATGGAAAAGGTTGATGGCTGGGTTTCCATGCGTGAGTGCGTTGAAGACATGAAAGGCATGCGCGGGGAGGGAGCTCATGAACATTTCCTCGCCGCCGCACACACTCATTTACCTCAAGCAAATAGCAATGCGGATGCACTTTTTACCCGTTGGCTTGAAGTGAATGGTCTAGGGTCAGAGAACATTGATAATCTTCAATTCGGTCACTCCAGCAGGGGGTGAACGTCAGCAAACAAGCGCAAGTTCCGGCTTTCCTGTCTTAACGGGCATTGTTTGTAGCCCACACGGAATGGAGACTATTCATGAGTGCTGCCTCTAATCACCGGCAGGTTTGTGCAGAGGGTCGCCACTTTCACTGATTGGTACGCCGGGTTCATATTTGGAAAGGCGCAAACTTAGCGTGGTTTTTACGCTGTCCACGTTTGGAGCAGATGTCAGCTCATTGATGACAAACTCCTGGGCGGCATTGAGATCGGCTGCGACACATTTCAACAGAAAATCAATTTCACCAGAAAGCATCCAGCACGCCCGCACAATTGGCCAACCGCGCACGGCCTCTTCAAACTGAACCAGGTCTGCTTCTGCCTGGCTGCTGAGACCAACCATGGCAAACATGGTGAGCTCAAACCCCAATGCGTCTGCATTCAGAACGGCGCGGTATTGCGAAATAATGCCCGATTCTTCCAAAGCACGCACGCGGCGCAGGCAAGGTGGCGGAGAAATTCCGGCGCGTACGGCCAGCGCAACATTGGTAATGCGGGCATTCCTTTGCAGCTCATACAAGATGCGCCAGTCCACTTTATCGAGCTTCACTGATTGCACGGCTGCTTTCCAAATTCGTTGACAGTTGGACAGATCATAGCCGTTGAGAATGCAGTTTGCGAAATAATATTTCGTCTGTGCGACATTTTAATTCGTCACTACGCAAACTTTTGGTGGACAAGAACAATCGTACAGTGCGCGAAATACGGGAATCCGGCTATTGTAAAAGGCTGTGCGCGGATTTACATCCCATTTACAGAAAGTACCATCCGCGCAGTTTACAGATTATTGGAGCAGAGACATGGCGGACAGACATATTAAAGTTATTATTCTTGGGTCAGGTCCGGCAGGATACACAGCCGCAATTTATGCAGCCCGCGCCATGCTGAACCCGGTCGTCATTGAAGGCATCCAACCCGGCGGACAGCTTACCATCACCACGGATGTTGAAAACTACCCGGGCTTTGCCGATGTCATTCAAGGGCCTTGGCTGATGGAGCAGATGCGCGCCCAGGCCGAGCACGTCGGCACGGTCATGCATTCAGACCTGATCGTCGATGTCGACTTCGAAAGCCGTCCGATGAGGGCCACCGGCGACAGCGGCGCGATCTATACTGCAGACGCCATTGTGATCGCGACCGGTGCCCAGGCGCGCTGGTTGGGGCTCGACACGGAAGAGAAATTCAAGGGCTTCGGCGTGTCTGCCTGTGCCACCTGCGACGGTTTCTTCTATCGCGGCAAGAAGGTCATCGTGATCGGCGGGGGCAACACCGCCGTCGAGGAAGCGATCTATCTGACCAACCACGCCGAAAAGGTGACACTGATTCACCGCCGCGGCGAACTCCGCGCCGAGAAGATCATGCAGGACCGGTTGTTCAAGAACCCGAAAATCGATGTGATCTGGGATACCGTGCTCGAGGAAGTTCTCGGCACCGACGATCCGCTGGGCGTGACGGGTGCGCGGCTCAAGAACCTCAAGACCGGCACGGAATCCACGCTTGATGCCGACGGCATTTTCGTCGCCATCGGCCACACCCCGTCGACCGAGGTTTTCCGGGGCAAGGTGCCGATGGACGACGAGGGGTATATCCAGATCGTGCCGGGCACGACCGCGACGTCGATCCCGGGGCTCTATGCGGCAGGCGACGTCACCGACAAGATCTACCGGCAGGCTGTGACGGCGGCCGGTCTAGG
>CAJQND010000307.1 GCA_905479595.1 uncultured Hyphomicrobiales bacterium | reverse complement strand
CCCGGAAAAGCCGCTACTGGTGGCCAGGCATATTCCGGTGACGCCATAAGATGCGCTGGCCCCGATGGAATTGCTGACGTCTTTTACGCCAAGGGCGGCATCTTCGGATGCAACAGCTGTTGCTTCGAGGTCTTTGGCGCTTGGCGTTGCGGTATCAAACAAATCAAGCTCTGCAAATGCAGATGTGATCTGATCAGCATCTGCCAGGCCGGCAAATTCGTCCTCAGGTGCAATCCGCGCCATCGCAACTGCGCGTTCGGCGGTTTCATCCAGGGAAGCCGGTTTAAAATCGGTGGTGGAAACGCTCGCCTGAGATCGGCCAACAAAAACCCGCAATCCCAGGTCGCCACCTTCTGAACGTTCCACATCTTCCAGTTTGCCGAGCCGCACGTTCGCGGCCAGCGACACGCCTTGCGCCATGACGGCATCTGCAGCGTCTGCCCCCTTGGCACGGGCGCGGGCGATAAGATCAGCGGTGACGTCCAGTAAATTTGATGATTCCATGGGGCTTCTTAAGCTGCCTTGAAAAACGCATCAAGCGCCATTCCGGCAAAAATGATTAAACCGAGATTCCGGTTGGAGCGAAACAGGCTCAAACAGCGCACCGGATCGTTGATATCAAGTGTCTTCAATTGCCAGATCGCGTGCATGCCAGCCAGCGCCAACCCGCCAAAATAGAACGCGCCTGCACCGGTCATCACGCCACACATCACCAGTAAGGCGAAAGAAAGGGAAAAAAAGCCCGTCAGCCAGCGCGGTGTAGTGTCTCCAAATTTCAGGGCGGTAGATTTAACGCCGATCAGCACATCGTCTTCTTTGTCCTAATGGGCATAAATGGTGTCGTAGGCCATGGTCCAGCTAATGCCGGCACTATAGAGAATAAATGCCGGCCATTGCAGGTCGCCGCGCACTACGGCCCAGCCCAGCAGCGCCCCCCAGTTAAATGCCAGACCAAGCACAAACTGTGGGTAATAGGTAATGCGTTTCATGAACGGGTAGATCGCGACAATGGTGAGCGATGCAACGCCAACCCCAATTGCAAACAGGTTGAACTGGAGCAAGACCACCAGCCCCACCAGGCATTGCAACACAAGAAAAATCCAGGCCTGTTTGACGCTCACCTGGCCAGAGGGAATGGGGCGCGAACGGGTGCGTGCCACCTTGGCGTCGAAATCCTGATCGGCAATGTCATTGAGCGTGCACCCTGCGCCGCGCATGGCAAGCGCGCCAATGGCAAACAGCGCCAGCAACCACAATGAAACCATTCCGCCGCCCACAGTCCCCGTCGCAAGCGCTATCGACCACCAGCACGGCAGCAAGAGCAACCAGGTGCCAATGGGCCGGTCAAACCTGGCCAGGCGCGCATAGGGCCATAGAACCGTCGGGGTGTTGCGTTCCACCCAGCTATGGGCGGCATCAGCCACCTGACCCCAATATGTGCGTTCAGATTTCATCATTTACGCATAGCCCGGTTTTTGCTTCGCTGCCAGCGCCATATTGCATTCCATCAAGCCCGGTATTACCACAAGCCCCATGGATGATGGCCTGCATAGAACCCCGCGACTTTATGTCGAAACTCCGCTGAGTTCCGGAGAAACTCTGGCGCTGGACAAGGCGCAAAGTCATTATGTGGTAAATGTCATGCGTGCCAAGGTTGGTGGTCAGGTGCGCCTGTTTAATGGCCGCGATGGCGAGTGGCTGGCGAAGGTCACGAATGCCGCCAAGCGGGCTTGTGTGCTTGAAATTGAACGCCGCACCCGGGAACAGGAAAACCTTCGCGATATTCATTACCTGTTTGCCCCGCTCAAACATGCCCGCATCGACTACATGGTGCAAAAGGCCACCGAAATGGGGGCTGCGGTGTTGCAACCGGTGCTTACCGATCACACAAATGTGCAGCGCATCAAGCTTGAGCGGATGGGTGCAAACGCCATTGAAGCCGCCGAGCAATGCAATCTGCTGGCGGTGCCACAAGTGCGCGACGCGATTAAGCTGGAAGCGCTTCTTGCCAGATGGGATGAGTCCCGCCAGCTTGTCTTTTGTGATGAAGGCGCGGAGAAAACCTCACCCATCACCGCACTGCAGAAGATTGAACCCGGTCCGCTTGCCGTCCTTATCGGCCCTGAAGGTGGCTTTAGCCCGGCGGAAAGGGATATGTTGCATGGTTTACCTTTTGCCCATGGCGTGGGGCTTGGTCCACGTATTATGCGTGCCGATACCGCCGCAGTTGCTGCCTTGGCGTTAATTCAGTCTGTTCTTGGTGACTGGCGCTAGTGCCATTGCTCTTGCCCGGACCGTCATTCGGGTCTAGAGGATAAACAGACGATGTTCGATATAAACTGGATTATTACCCGTGAGCATTCCCTCCCCAGATACACCCGAAACTACCGCGCCAATTGAAGACCTGGCCCAACTCAGCGCTTTTCTTGAAAAGGGCTGTAAGCCAGTATCTGAATGGCGCATTGGCACCGAGCATGAAAAGTTCGGCTTCCATACCGCAGACCATACGCCGCTGCCCTATGGGGGCCCTGCGGGTATCCAGGCCATGCTCAATGGCATGCAGCAAAAGCTTGGCTGGACACCTGTCATGGAAGGCGAAAATATTATCGGCCTGTCTGATCCAGATTCCTACGGCAATGTCTCACTGGAACCGGGCGGGCAGTTTGAGCTTTCCGGCGCGCCACTGACGCATCTTCATCAGACCTGTTCGGAAGTGCATACTCATCTTGCCCATGTGCGCGATGTCGCAGACGATCTTGGCATCGGTTTCCTTGGCCTCGGGTTTTCGCCGAAATGGACACTGGATGAAGTGCCGATCATGCCGAAGGGGCGCTATAAAATCATGCGCGCCTATATGAAAAAGCAGGGCTCTCTTGGCCGCGACATGATGTTTCGCTCGTGTACGGTGCAGGTGAACCTCGATTTTTCCTCTGAAGCTGACATGGTGCAGAAAATGCGCGTTGGCCTGGCATTGCAGCCGGTGGCGACGGCGATTTTCGCCAATTCGCCTTTCAAGGAAGGCAAGCCCAATGGTTATCTCAGCTACCGCTCGCATTTATGGACCGATACGGATGCTGACCGAACCGGCATGCTGCCATTTGTGTTTGAAGACGGATTTGGCTTTGAGCGCTATACAGATTACGCCCTCGATGTGCCGATGTATTTCGTCTATCGCAATGGGACCTATCACGATGTGACCGGGGAGAGCTTTCGCGCATTCCTCGATGGCAAGCTGCCACAGCTGCCGGGTGAACGGCCAACCATTAAAGACTGGTCAGATCATCTCACCACTATCTTCCCCGAAGTGCGGATGAAGCAATTTATCGAGATGCGTGGTGCGGATGGTGGCCCTTGGGGCGAATTATGCGCATTGCCTGCATTCTGGACCGGGCTGCTCTATGACCAGCCGTCACTGGATGCCGCCTGGGATCTGGTCAAGGACTGGACCATTGAAGAGCAACAGGGTTTACGTGACGGCGTGCCGAAACTGGCACTCAAAACACCTTTCCGCGACGGCACGCTGGGCGATGTTGCCAAGCAGGTGCTGGCGATTTCTGAGAATGGCCTGAAAGCCCGCAACCGTCAGGACGGTATGGGAAATGATGAACGGCTTTACCTCGCTGCGGTGCAGAAAACCGTGGAAACCGGAAAAACCCCGGCTGATTTGCTGCTCGAGCGCTACCACAACGAATGGAATGGCGACATAGAAAATGTCTTCACCGAGTGCGCGTATTAGGCGACAAATGAACCCTGATGTTCTGGTTTTTGCCAGATCCTGAATTGATTAGTGTTGGTTGCTTTATTCCGCGGCCATGGCCGGTTCGCCGATTGTGTTCAGGCTCTCGCGAATTTGGTGCAACAGGGCAGTAGCAGCAGGTGAAAGTTCGCCTGGTTTGTGGAGCAAACCGATTTGAAACTCACCTGGTGACGGAAACCCCTCATCTTCACTTAGAATACGCATGCCAGGTTTCATTACGATTTCCGGCAAGGCGGCGATTGCAAGGCCTGCCAGAACGGCAGCGCTGACGGCGAGTGAGCTCGAGCTGGAATAGGCGATACGATAATCTTTGCCGGCTTTTTCCAAGGTTTCCAGCGACATGCGCCGCCACACACAGTTTTCGTTGGCCGCCGCCACGGGAACGATCGCCTGTTCATGGGTGTTGTGGCGAGCAGAGGTAACCCACAGCAATGGATGGTGAGAAAATACTTCTCCAGACTTAAAACTTTGCTCATGGGTGGCAATTGCCAGGTCAAGATGACCAGAACCGACCCGTTCATTGAGCTCACTGCTGTTAAGACATTCTACGCCTACCTGCACCATAGGATGGGTGCGGGCAAAGCGACTTAGAACATCCGGCAGGAAATGCTCCGCATAATCATCTG
This sequence comes from uncultured Hyphomicrobiales bacterium, assembly GCA_905479595.1. Lineage (GTDB taxonomy): Bacteria > Pseudomonadota > Alphaproteobacteria > Rhizobiales > CAJQND01 > CAJQND01. Next base: position 1,014 of record CAJQND010000307.1, on the reverse strand, counting down.
GGGTCCCAAGTTTTACCGACCCACAGCATTCGGGCTGCGTGAAGCTGGCAATGGCATCATCTGAGATGCGGGCGATACGCCTGGCATATTCCAGCAAGTTCTCGCCATCAGCGGTGAGCCGGTTAAGGCGGCCTTCGCGCACAAAAAGCGGTTTGGTAACGATTTCCTCCAGCCGCTTCATTTGCATGGAAACTGCAGACTGGGTCTTGTGAACCTCTTCAGCAGCGCGCGAGAAATTGCCCGTATCGGCAATGGCGATAAAGGTCTTCAGCAAATCCACATCAAGATTGAGGGCCATTTATCCATCACCTTTAATTCATCAATAATTTTGATGGAAACCATAACAAACATTCGTTTGATAAATCAATGGGCATGGTACATCTTAGTTTCATCACATGGCCAAAAGCCAATTTGGCCCCGAGGTTTGGGGCGCCAACGCAGAAAAATCAATTTCTGTGAACAGGAGAATTGTATCATGACTTACGAACATACAGCATCACATGCACCGGCCGCTGGAGGAAATGGCTCCATTCTGGAAACACTGCGTGCGCGCTTTCACAATTGGCAAATTCGCAAAAATGTGACGCAGATGCAGAACCTTGATGATCGCATTTTAAGCGATATCGGCGTCAACCATGACGACGTTGTATGGGCGACAAAACTGCCGCTTAGCGTCAATGCCGCCCATGAATTGAACAAAGTGTCACAGATGCGCCGCCGTGCCCGCAAGCACCTTCGTGGTGGGGCTTGAAGAGGTTGATAAGACGAGCGGTTAACGCCTGCCGCGGGTGGCAGCTTCAACAGAGTTGAGGAGATCATCTGCGGCAGTGCCCTGGGAACTGCCACGTCCCAAATAGTCTTCCAGAACTTCTTTGCCGCGCTGTGGGTCCTGACGAAAAATGGAATCGTCAATGCTCATGTCAGGTTTTTCATTGGGGTCGTAGTTCGATGTTCCGCCCCGGCTGCTTCCACCTGCACCACCGCCAAGAATTTCGCGCAAGATATCGCCAAATC
>CAJQND010000306.1 GCA_905479595.1 uncultured Hyphomicrobiales bacterium | reverse complement strand
GCGGGATCGGTGCGGGTGGTGCAATCTTGTTCACCATGCCGTGGTGTATGCCAGCAAGCACGCCTGCCACCACCAGATAAGGGTTAGCATCGGCACCTGCAACCCGGTGTTCGAGGCGTACATTCTTTTCGTTTGAACCTGGAATGCGCACCGATACAGAGCGGTTATCGGAACCCCAATTACCAAAAATTGGTGCATAGCTGCCGGGGCGCAAGCGGCGGAAAGAGTTTGCATTCGGTGCAAACAGCGCCATTGCATCCGGCATGGTTGCAATCATGCCACCGGCAGCGTGGCGCAATGCATCGCTTACTGGCCGGTTCAGTTCCGGGTCCATTGGACCGGCGAAAATATTGTTACCATCCTTGTCGATCAGGCTCACATGCACATGCAGGCCGGAGCCAGAGGTTTCCGCAAAAGGTTTTGCCATGAAAGTGGCGATCATGCCGTGTTTGCGCGATATCTCGCGGATGCAACGCTCCAGCAGAATTGCCTGATCACACGCGGTCACCACATCATCGCAATGGTGAAGATTGATTTCAAACTGGCCGGGCGCATATTCGGAAACAAATGTCTCCGCAGGCAAGCCTTGAATTTCGCACGCCTCATGGATTTCATCAAACAATGCAGCCCGGTCGCTGAGGTCATCCAGTCCATAGACATTGTCGGTTAGCGGGCGGTCGCCAAATGTCGGGGTGCGCGCTGGTTTCACCTCGCCAGTATCAGGATTGCGCTCCACCAGGTAGAATTCATATTCGATCGCGATAACGATCTTGAGCCCCATATCGTGCAAGGGTTTTGCCGCGCGTTGCAGCACGCCACGCGGGTCGCCAAAATGCAGGTCGCCATTGTCGTCATAGAGGGACACAAGGGTTTGTGCGGTTGGCCGGGACGCCCAGGGAACCGGCACGATAGAGCCGGGAACAGCAAGTGCGAAATTATCTGGATCGCCGTCATTGGCACCGTATTTCAGGACCTCGACATTGCGGCCTGTCCAGTCCAGAAAATAAGTTGAAGCGGGCATCCGCGCCCCGTCTTCGAACAGGTCCTTGATATGGCCACGTGCGAGTTGTTTGCCACGCAATACACCGTTCATATCCGGCAGCAGAACATCGCCAATCGCAACATCTGGATGAGCGGCAAGAAAGCTTTCCACTTCGGCAATATCTGGTTTGAGGTTCATCTGGGGTACCGCTCTTCCAAGTTAAGCTAATAGCCAAGAATTCTAGCCCAAAACGGGATATTTATGTTAGAAATCTGAACAAACGTTCCTGCGGCTTTTCATCCGCACCCTGTATTAAAAACAGAGCAAAGAGCTTTATATGACCACGACATCTCTGGACCATTGGATCGCCGAACACGGTATTGAAGAAGTTGAATGCATGACCCCGGATATGGGGGGGGTTGCGCGCGGTAAAATTATCCCTGCGCCAAAATTCCTCTCCGGCCTTGCCAGCCGTGGCCTGCGGATGCCGGAAGAAATATACATAATTACCGTAACCGGACGGTATGTGGACGAGCCTTCTATAACCGATCCAGGCGGCAGCGATATTTACATGCGGCCAGATGAGAACACCATCCGCGTGGTGCCTTGGTATGACGACCCGACAGCGCAAGTGATTGGTGACGCATTTTACCTCGACGATACACCGGTGGACTTTGCCCCGCGTTATGTTTTGAAACAGATTCTCGAACAGTACGCAGAAGCTGGATGGAAGCCGATTGTTGCCCCCGAGCTTGAGTTCTATCTGGTTGCAAAAAACATCAACCCAGATCTTCCCCTTGAACCGCCGGTGGGCCAGATGTCCGGGCGCCAGATTTCCGGCGCGCAAGGTTATTCCATTGATGCGGCGAATGAGTTCGAGCGTATCGTTGAGGACATTTACAGCTATTGCGAGCCGCATGGCATCGACATTGGCACGCTGAGCCATGAAAGTGGCCCGGCACAACTTGAAATCAACTTCAATCATGGTGACCCGCTTGAATTGGCAGACCAGGTGATGCTGTTCAAGCGCGCAGTGCGACAGGCAGCACACAACCACGGGGTATACGCCACTTTTATGGCCAAGCCCCATGAGACAGAGCCTGGCTCCTCCATGCATATTCACCAGTCTGTGCTGGACGTTAAAACCGGGCGAAATGTTTTTGCGACAAGAACCGGCAAGGAATCCCGTCTGTTCCTCAATTATATTGGCGGGTTGCAGCGTTATATGGCGGCGGCCATGCCATTCTTTGCGCCCAATGTGAACTCATACCGACGGTTGGTGCCTGATTCAGATGCGCCAACCAATGTCCATTGGGGTATCGACAACCGCACTGTGCCGTTGCGTGTGCCGGCAGCAGAGCCTGCTGCTATGCGCATTGAAAACCGGGTGCCGGGGGCGGATTGCAATCCCTATCTGGCAATCGCTGCATCTCTTGCCTGCGGTTATCTGGGCATGACTGAAAAACAAAAACCAAATGCGCCGGTTGAAGGCTGCGCTTACCGCTATGCCCACACCTTGCCGCTTACTCTTGAAGAAGCGCTCAACAAATTAAATTACACCAAGCCGTTGAAAAATTTATTGGGCAAACGTTTTGTTGATGTATTTCAGGAAGTTAAAGAAACAGAACTGCAGCAATACCGCAAGGTTATCAGCTCCTGGGAACGTGAATTTCTGCTTTTGAATGTTTAACAGATTTAGTCTGCGGCGGTCAGCTTAGCAAACGCACCCCACTGGGGTGTGAATTTCGCCCGCCAGAACCCGCGGGATTTTTCCTGAGCGTTTTTCTTTAAATCCAGGTAGTGCACTGGTGCATTTTTGCCTGGAACTGCCCAGCCTGTGTAAACCATTTGGGCGGCAATATCGAAGCCGCCTGTGGCACAACGGCTGCCGTGTTCGCGCATAGAGCAGGTGACGGTGGCGGCTATGGTTAAATCCATAAGCTGTGAACGGGCTATGACACCACAATCATGTTCGCGGCCGCGCAAGATGCACATCTGGCCTGGAAGAGGCGCATCAATACTCGCTAGTTCAATTGTTTGTCCGTCAAAAGTGAGGGTCTTCGCGGTGGTGACCTTATAGTCACCTGGTTTCAGCACGATCGTTTCTGCATGCACATTAGCTGTGGAGCAGGCCAGGAGAAGAAACGATGTTGCAAGAATTTGTTTCATATAGAAATGCGCCCGGGCGATAAGAATTGCCCGGGCGCTGCTTTAATTTACTTCCTGGCTTCTTCAGGAAGATACATCATGAAGTCGGCATCTTCCGCACCGGCATGACACTCTTTGCAGAATTTCATCCCGTCAGAGTTTTTGCCGCCGGTGAGGCCAAACAGGCTGCCGCCTGGCATAACCATGGCATAGCGCCAGTCGCCGCCACTTGGGTCGAAGCCCTTGGTCATCTTTTCCATGAAGAAAATCGGGCCAAGTGTGACCTTGCCGTGTTTACCCACGGTGAACGATGGTTTTGCAGTGGTTGTTCCAACCGGCATTTTGGCTTCATCGGAATATTTGGCGTATTCGGCAGCGCCGATCTTGTTGACATAGTTATCCGCAAACCGGCCACCATGTGTGTCGGAAACATAACCATGCTTCGACACGCGCTGGAACTTGGTCCATTTGTTCATGCCCCAATAGGTCGCGCCACGGTAAGCTGATTTCTGCGCTTTTGAGATGCAGTCATTCAAAGCTGTCAATTCAGCTCCGGTCAGCTCAGGTGCTTGTGCTGCTGCTCCACATGGGCTGCACGGATTGCATGGGCTACATGCCTTTTTGGCCGCACAAGGATTACAAGGGCTGCGCGCTTTCTTTGCCGCACATGGGTTACATGCACCGCAAGCCTTTTTAGCCGCACACGGGTTACATGCACCGCAAGCCTTCTTAGCAGCACACGGGTTACATGCACCACAGGCTTTCTTCGCAGCACATGGATTGCAAGGGCTGCATGCCTTCTTGGCAGCACATGGGTTACAGGCAGATGCCTTCGCAAGGCTTGGCACGACACACTCTGTCATTGCGGCCTTGTTTGGCGCTCCAGCCGCACATGGGTTGCACGGATTGCAGGCACCACATGCACCTTTAGCTGCGCAGGGGTTTTTCGCAGCACATGGATTGCAGGGGCTGCACGCTTTCTTTGCTGCACATGGGTTACATGCACCGCAAGCTTTCTTTGCTGCACATGGGTTACATGCACCACAAGCTTTCTTTGCTGCGCATGGGTTACATGCACCACAAGCTTTCTTGGCAGCACATGGGTTACACGCGCCACAGGCTTTCTTCGCGGCACAAGGATTACACGCGCCACATGCTGCTTTCTTGGCAGCTGCGCATGGGTTGCATGCTGCGCATTTTGCTTTGGCCGCTGCACATGGATTGCATGCGCTACAGGCTGCTTTCTTGGCTGCCGCACATGGGTTGCATGCTGCGCATTTTGCTTTGGCTGCTGCACATGGGTTACACGCGCCACATGCTGCCTTTTTGGCTGCAGCACACGGGTTACATGCCGCGCATTTGGCTTTTTTGGCTGCCGCACAAGGGTTACACGCCGCGCATTTGGCTTTTTTTGCCGCTGCACATGGATTGCAGGGAGTGCACGACGCACGCATGCGCTTCACAGCAAACGGGTTGATGTCGTCGAGGACATTTGAGCCCTGACAAGGATTCTTTTTCTTGGCTGCGCATGGGTTGCAAGCGCCGCATTTAGCTTTTTTGGCTGCTGCGCATGGATTACACGCTGCGCATTTTGCCTTGGCTGCTGCACATGGGTTGCACGCAGCGCATTTTGCTTTTTTTGCCGCTGCGCAAGGATTGCAAGGGGTACACGACGCACGCATGCGCTTCACAGCAAATGGGTTGATGTCGTCGAGGACATTCGAGCCCTGACAAGGGTTCTTTTTCTTGGCTGCGCATGGGTTGCATGCGCCGCATTTAGCTTTTTTGGCTGCTGCGCATGGATTACACGCTGCGCATTTTGCCTTTGCTGCTGCACATGGGTTGCAAGCTGCGCATTTTGCTTTTTTTGCCGCTGCACATGGATTGCAGGGAGTGCACGACGCACGCATGCGCTTCACAGCAAACGGGTTGATGTCGTCGAGGACATTCGAGCCCTGACAAGGATTCTTTTTCTTGACTGCGCATGGGTTGCATGCGCCGCATTTAGCTTTTTTGGCTGCTGCACATGGATTACACGCTGCGCATTTGGCTTTTTTTGCCGCTGCACATGGATTACAGGGGGTACACGACGCGCGCAGGCGTTTGACCGCAAACGGGTTCATTTCGTCAAGGACATTTGAACCCTGGCAAGGGTTAAGTTTCTTTTTCTTCTTCTTTTTGGCTTTACACGGATTACAGGCTGAACAAGGGGCGCATGTTGTGCGCAAGCGCTTTACGGCAAATGGATTGCCTTCCGCGTTGCTGGCAGATGCTTCCAGTGCCCGCTTTGCAGCGCGTGGGTTACAGGCTCCTGCAATGGCGGTGCCTGCCGCCAGGCCCAGTGCGACCGGCAAAATTGCCGCAGTTGATAATAGATTATTTCTAAAGCTCATTTTTTTCTCCCCGGGTGGTCAATAAGAGCCGGAACTGGTTTCGGTTAATTCATCAGCGCACTGAGATTCAGTTGCCTCGCATCTAAAACCTAACAAGGCTGGGGGACACACGGGGTCAAATGGCGCAAACGGATTTTCACTTCACCGTGAGGGGGGCTTGAACAAGCCGGAAACCTATCAGGATGTGTTTTATGTCTGCTGGCCTGCCATGACGCGCCGCCGGGCGGCATACGCCACACCCTTTATCATCCCATGACCCGCCCTTAACCCGGAACCAGTTTTTGCCAGAGGGCGTTGAAGTCCATTCAAAAACCTGGCCCGCCGCATCCAACAGCCCAAATGAATTGGCACCTTCGGGAAAACTTCCCACAGGCACCGTGTCAAAAGGCCCGGCATCATGGCTATTCAGTTTGGCAGGGTTAAATTCATCGCCCCAGGGAAATCTGTGGCCAACATTGCCGCGGGCCGCCTTTTCCCATTCCAATTCGTTTGGTAAACGCCATGTTTCCCCCGTTTTGAAAGACAACCACTTCGCATAAGCGTGTGCATCTTCATATGAAACGAGCACCACCGGGTGCTGCTCGCGCCCTTCTGGCGGGGTGCCGTTTCCCCAGGCAAATTTTCTGGTGCGCTCATATGGGTGGATTAGGCCATAGCCGTCCCACTCATCGATAGTGACATTGGGCACACGGTGGCCGGTGGCACGAATGAACTGCGCATATTCGCCATTGGTAATGGGTGTTCGGGTCACAGAAAATGCCGGCAAGGACAGATTTTGCCGGTCAAGTTCGTCGTCATACCAGCCGTTCTTGCGGGTCACCGAATGCCCGTAGGCTGCCTCATCCAGCTGATAGGCGGCTTCACGTTCAGATTTGTCTGATCCAGCGACAAACGATCCCGGTGCAATAAAAACTGCTTTGGGTGGCTCAAAAGCATGGGCAAGAGAGGCCAGGCTTAAACCAAGAAAAAGGCCCGGAAGAATGTTTCCGGGCCAAAGTTTCTTTTTCCACGACTGCAACATAGGATTTGCTAGTTCACCACAACCTTGTAATCAGGCGTGTTGTTGAGCGGGCAGGAAAACACGTATTCACCTGGCTTCAGGTCGATGGCGTAATCTTTTGTCACCCCAGTGTTCAATCCGCCGCCGGAAACCTTTGGCAGGGTTGCATAGTTCAACACACCAGACCCGCGGAAATAAAAGCCAAGCGGGTACGATACGTTCTTGTTTGTCACCCGAAAGATTGTTTTGCCGGCTTTCAGCTTAATGACTTTGGCTGCGGCAAGCCGGTCTTCTGAGGTTTTCTCATTAATTGCAACGCAATCGGCTTTGCCACTTGATTTATACCCCTTGTCACCATTTTCCGGTTCAAGGAACTGGCATGGGGTTTGTGTCAGGGCAACGATGTTAGCGTCCTCTGCGCTTGCCAAACCTGGCAGGCTCACAAGCAAGGCGGCGGCAAGGGTCAGTTTTGCTGTGCTCACGATGGGGTAATCCTCTTCAATACATGTGTGCTCATTGATTCAATTTCTAAACGCACCATGCATCGGCTTCATCCATGGGGAAAGTCACACTCATTCAAACCAATGTGAGGCCGCGCGATTTTTTGCTTTATGCGGCTTTTTCAACAGCGCGTAGCGTCCGGTTTACTGCGGCAACCTGTTTTTCAACATTGATGGCGGTGTGCGAGGTGAGTTCCAGATCCCGGTCTTCATAGACATCTTCATTCGGGTGATCTACGACCCATTTTGCAATAACTTCGTCGCGCTCATGCAGCAACGTCTCAATTTGAGGGCGAAACAGGCGCAGCATGGCGCTAATCAAGTTATTGGTCGCAAGACATGGAAAGGTATGGTCGATCTTGAACCGGTCCAGCAGGGAAATAGTGTCTTCTGCGCTGTAAAAGGTTTCATCTGTCACCCAGCGATTGGTGGTGAACAGCCCGATGGGTTGACCTGGGGCATCCATTGAAATGGCCACGAAATGGCACAAGGCGTCTTTGCCAAGCGGACGTTCTGCATCACCGTCATAGGGCACTGGTTTGACCGATTTGGGCATCGCCTTTGCGCGCAAAAACGTATGGAAGTGCCCGTGCTCATCCTGATCTTCGCGGTGTGCGTGATAATAGTATTGCGAGGCGAACTCATCGTCATACACATCGCCTTCTGGATAATGATCCAGTTCGTAAAACGTCCCCTGATTTTCCAGGCATTGGCCAACCACATTGGCGCCAGCCTTGTCGAGAAGGCGAAAAGCCTCTTTGATTTCAGCACCGGCACTGGCCATGTCGCGTAATCGCGCCACAGGCAGATCGGAGAATTTCACATTTGTAGCCATAAAAAATGCTCGCTGTTGAGAATTGTTTCTAGTCTGAACCTATCGCACCTTTGCATTTAAAACAGTCTCACTTTTTCAAGCCGCCATGCAAGTTTGCGTGAGCCAAGAGGATATATAAATCCGGTTTTCCTTTAAATCTAATCCAGAAACCAGTTATGGTTTGATTCTTGACGGGAAAATTATTTTGGATCAATGGGAGATTTTGCAGCATGGGACGGATTACCAAATCTGGCCGCAATCGGTTTTTTAAAATTTCAGCTGGGGCGCTCGCTCTTGGGGTTCTTCTTAATCCAGAGCACTTTGCTGTCGCGGAAAAATCTGACAGTTTTTCAACGCGCAATGATGTCTCATCGACAATCAATCAGATTTTGAATTCAGACAAGCGCCTGCCAATGCCCATCCAAACGGTACGTGAGGCGCTCACCAAACACTATGTTGAAGGTGAGGGCCGCTTGTTCTGGATAGGCTCACCGCGCATGGACCATTTGGTTGAACGTTTGCGTAACGCAGAAGCTGATGGATTGTTCACACGTGATTATCCGATCGATTATCTCATCACGCTCCAGGAATCCCTGAAAGCTGGCGATGCATTCACTGAAGCCTATGCGGAGCTGGCGTTTTCAGCGTTTTTTCTGCGCTATGCCAGCGACATGAAAATCGGCAGATTTACACCGCGCCGCATTGACCCGGAATTGTTTGTTTCACGAAAAAAACTTGACCTTGGCGTTGTGCTTCAGAAATTTGAATCTGCGAAGGAATTGAAATCCTTTTTTGCAAATTGGGAACCGCAAAGCGCCGAGTATCGCTCTTTACGCACGGCGCTGCGTAAATATCGCGCGATTGTTGCACGTGGCGGCTGGCAACCTATCGGCACCGGCGAAGTGCTAAAGCCTGGCATGCGCGATGAACGGGTGACGCAAATTCGCGACAGACTGCTCGCAACGGGAGAAATTTCCCAGCATTCATCTGATCCAGAACTCTATGATGAAGGCCTCGCGATCGCCGTGCAGGCCTTTCAAAAAGCCCATGGACTGGATGCTGACGGTGTGATTGGCAAGCAGTCCA
>CAJQND010000305.1 GCA_905479595.1 uncultured Hyphomicrobiales bacterium | reverse complement strand
AGCCAAAGAACCACGACGGGCAGGTTGGCACCAAAGATCGGAATCTTGAAGAAAACAATTTTTCCGACCAATTCGGCAATAGGCGCGGTAACCGCATTAATTGATTCATCTATGCCAGCTGCTTCAGCTGGCGCTACAATCATAAACAGGACAGCGATTGCGAGTAACAAATGTCTCATCGTCAACTTCCCCCAAAAAGATTAATTCCCCGAACTACAAATTGTTATGGAACGACTGTCACCGGAACCGGTGAGGTCTGAACCAGGTTTGCAACCACGCTGCCAAACAACATTGACTTCAAGCCAGTTTCGCCGCGCCGGCCTATGAACACCTGAGCAGCGTCGTGCTCTTCAGCCAGCCGGGAAAGCGTTTCAGCTGGGTGGCCGTGGTGCACCATGGTCTTGCAGTCGACTTTTGCTTTCTTCAACTCAGCAGCGACTGGTTCGACCACACTCTTAAGTGCTTTGGCGACTTCTTCATCTCTGCGCTTGTGGCGCTCAGCGTTTTCTTCAGGTGTGTTAAAAGAGTACGGAGACCATTCGATCACATAGACAACGATGATGTCTGCGTTGCCTTTCTTTGCTCGCTCAATGGCAAATTTGACGGCCCGGTCACTTCCGGAACTGCCGTCTACGGCTAGTAAAAAAGTATTTTTCATATTCCATATCCCCCCTTTTTGATTTGCAAAAATGGTGCACAGATCTAGGATTGCATGATGATTAAAGTGCAATTTGTGCACACATGCTAGCGCCAATCCGCTGATACCGATGGAACCATTGATTTTGCAGGCCGGAAATGACCTTTGCAAAGGCAAGATCAGTGCGAGAGTTTGGGGGGAATGCGATAAATAAATTTTCTAGTGATAACAATTGCTTGGAAAATTAATATTCTAAGCTGCACCCTGACGAAAAACTGTTTTCAGGCGCAAAACCAGTGCCATCAGGCGCTATGTGGGAAAGTAAAAAAACCAACAAAGAAAGTATCGACAAAGAGTTGGAAAGTATTGGTTAAATTGCAGAATTTAGGAGAATCACCCTCTCAATTGACCAATAGAGGGCGACTGAAATGCAGACCGATGCCAAAGCCCAGCGGCAAACTTGCGCCACCCTTGGGCTGAACCTGGCAATCAACAATAGTGCGGGCCAGGTGGCTAGTATGATTGCAATCTGCCCGATCTCTACACCGACGTTAAATGCAAGCAGGCTTTGCCAGAGATCCGGAGAATCGACGCGCAGCAATTTGTGCAAGACGAATGAGAAACCCAAGCCGTGCAAAAGCCCGATCAGTACGGTGACAAAAAACATTCTGTTTTCGCTGCCAGCAGTGTCCTTGTTGGTGAACACCATGGCACCGGCATAAACTATCGAAAGGGCAATGCCCGTTTCAATTGCCGGAATGAACCAGACACCGGAAGGCACGAAACCAAAAAAGCCCAAGGTCAGCGTGACGCTGTGGCCGATGGTGAAGCCTGTTGCCCGCAAAATTAGGGCGCGAAATCCTGCTGCGCCAAGAACCAGACAGAGAACGAAAAGCACATGATCTAAGCCCCCGAGAATGTGGCGGACGCCCTCCACGATGAAGGTGTAGACCGCCTGCAACGGCGAGTTCGATATCATGATCGGGTCAAACATGAGACCGCGCGCGCGGAATATTCTTGTTTCACCACCGCCGTAGTCCAGAATGATATTTGCAGTGTCATCCTGGCCGGGAAGACCGGGATCAAGCGTACTGGAAAAGGCGTATTCGTAAACGGGTCGGTTTGTGTGGTGTCGTAGGGTAACGTCTACCAGCGCATCGCCAACATATGCGGGCTTGGTATCCGCCGGGTAGGTGGGGCTTTCTGTGATGGCTTTCTTTGCTTCTGCCAATGTTGCAAACCCGGGCGCAGACGCGACCAGATGAACACGGGTCTGTTCAACAATGGTCTTTCCTGCTTTGCCGGAGAGGCCCACGCGATATCCATCAGCAGCGAGCTGTCCGAGTTTGTTTGGATCAGCACTTACCTGTTCCACATCCACATAATGAACGAGTTTATCATCCTCCAGCCGGTTGGACGTGAAGGGTGGAGGTTTTGGCAGTCCATTTTCCCGTGGGGGTCCGGCAAGTTGCGCAACCAGATATGGCATCGGCATGCGCATATAGATGCGCAACCCGTCATCGAGGTGTTCAACGTGGAATATGCGGACATTCAGGTTCAGTAAAAAATGTGCCTGAACGCCAGAAATTACCTGTAACAGGCATATGAGAGAAATCGCGAGAAGCACGCCTGCGCCCCAGGGTCCGCGCATTAAACCTTTTGAGCGCAATCTGCCCATGTCAAGGTTTGCCGGTACGGGCTTCAAGCACAGTTAACCCGGCCAGTTTCCAAACGCTGTTTTCGGGAACAAACTCCATCAGGGCCCGAAACTGGATTTCCCGGCGATGGGCATGGCCGAAATGACTGGCACTTGCCAGCGCCCGCCACTCCCCCAAGGTTCGGAAACCGTCAGAACCAGACAATGGACTGATTTCGCTTGTCTTGATGCCAGCGATAGAACGTACTTGCGCAACACCACCGCCTGCCACTTTGATCGAAAGTGCGCGTTGCAATTCTGGTGTGACCCCGGCGAATTGGCCGCTTGCGATCAGCTCTGACAGCACCCCTTTGAGAGCTTCAGGGTCTTTTTCCAAAAAAGCCGTGTTCACATTGGTGAGCGTCGTTTCGACAATTCGCACTGCTTCATTTTCACCCGGCGGGCCGCTAAATGGATTGCCGATATGTATGACAGCCTTGTTTGCCACCGCGATCGCTGCAGCTATGCCCAGCACGGCGACAAACCCGCCGGCAATCTGTGTCCGCCTTCCTCGCGATACAGACCAAAGCGCGATACCAATGCCAAGTATGGCCAGGAAAATGGATAAAATAGGCAGCGGGAACGCGCGTGTGGTGCCAACGCTAACCGGGGTGATCTGTGGTTCTTCATACGTACGCAGGAAATTTTGCCAAAGCACTAACGGGTCGCCACGCTCCACGGTCCCGGTCATGGGGCCGGCCGGGTCGATTGTTACTGTGGGAATGCGTTTTACCCGGTCATTGAATAACTGCCATGTCAGTTCCGCTTGTTGCGGCAACCTTTCAATGGGATAGGAAGCGATGATGCCGATCACTGCGCTATCAAGATCGATTGCGCCGGCATTGTCGATTATCTTTACCCCTTGCGAACTGAGATTGAGAAATTGTGCACTTACCTGCGTTGGCGCGCGTACCGTGCCATCGATTGAAACCGGGTTACGGGATTCAAGCAGAGTGGCTGCTTGTGCCTTTATCTCATCTTGAACTGCGACATCAGCGCTTCTGAGATCGCCGTGTTTCCATTCAATCCATTCGCGTAAATCCTGCACAGACATAATAACTTCCTGGCGGATTTCGCGAGGTTCAACATAGAGAAAACCCATCAATGCGTAGCGGTGGTGTCGGGTTAAGTTTCGATTGTCAAATACGGAATACCATGGGTTGTGCCAATCCAGTGTTAAGTGCGCTTCGGCCGTTAGATA
>CAJQND010000304.1 GCA_905479595.1 uncultured Hyphomicrobiales bacterium | reverse complement strand
GGCGAGGGCTTCCAACAACCATGGGCTCGCAGAAATTCTGCTTTTCGCAATTCAGACATTTGATGTGAATGCGGAGGACATAGCATTCAGCAGCGGCTTTGATTTCCTGGATGAGGGAGATCTAGCTGGCGCAAAACGACAGTTTAAGAAGGTGCAAAGGTTTTATGCAAATTCTGGAGTGGCAGCGAGATGGCCATCCATTTCCGGATGCGCCTGGCCGCTTGCTCCTTTGCCGGAGGGTGTTTTTGATGGGCAGAAAAAGTCCAAATCCTGGCCCCGCATTTCAATTGTTACACCGTCCTACAATCAGGGAGAGTTTATCGAAGAGACCATTCTATCTATCCTCAATCAGAATTATCCAAACTTGCAATACATCGTTGTTGATGGGCAATCGACTGATGAGACCCATGAAATTTTGGAAAAATATTCGTCATCGATAGATTTTTTGATTATCGAAGCTGATGATGGGCAAACTGATGCGATCAACAAGGGCTTTTCCCATGCGGACGGGGAACTGGTGGCATGGCTCAATTCAGATGACATGTATGCACCCGGCGCGCTCCATATGGCAGCAACTGCCTATCTGGAATCGGATGCAGATCTGGTGGCGGGTATTTGTGCAGAGCATGACAATCGCCGTTTTAAAACGATCAATCTTCCAGCTGTGCGCCAAAAGGATTTCACCATTTCAAAACTGGCCGATATATTCAATATCTGGCTCAAAGGGCATTTCTTTTATCAGCCGGAGGTGTTTTTCACGCGTCGGATTTTGAACAAGGTCGGCCCGCTTGATGAAAGCCTGAACTATGTCATGGATTATGATTTATGGCTTCGTTTCGCCAAGGAAAAGGCCAAATTAAAAGTCTTTTCTTGGCCGGTGGCTTTGTTCAGGAAACATGCTGCACAAAAGACCACAAACCTGATTGCCTGCGTTGAAGAACAAGCACAACGCAGGGCGGAGTACATTGATTTCAAACCACCAGTTCAACGTCGCAAAGAGATAAACGAGTTACTCAAAAATGTCCGCGAGCGCGAAAACATAAAAGTTGGAATTTTTACCAAAAGGCTCGGTCGGCTGGCCGGTAAAGGCAGCGAGGACGAATTGTCCCGGTTTGCTCCTGAGGGCGTCGAGTATTTCGTCACCGATGACGCAGACGACCCGATACTGCTGACTGCTGATTTGATTATCTATTTCGTTACAGCGCAGAATGATGTGCCGACAATTGAGATGTTTAGGCGGAGAAATCCAACCTGCCCGATTGTCGGATGGTTTTGGGATAATCATCATCATATGTATGCAAATTTTGAAACAGCTGAAGTGCTCGATGTGGTGGTTCCAAGCCATTCGATCTACCATGAATACTTGCGCAATGATCGCAGTTTGCATGCCGACCCGCTCGTGCTTTGCGCCACCCAATGGCCGCGGACGATGGTTGGGGAATGGTATGAAAAATTCAAATTCACCGATCGGTCGGACGCGCTTGATGGCGGTTTTGTGGACTACAAATTTGAACCGGCCAGAAACATTTTCCTCGAAAAGGCGATGCACCTCATCAAAAACAACAATTTGAGGTTGATCCAGGAAAGTGAGATTGAAAATTTCTTCGCAAAAACCGGAGAGCAACGGTTTCAGGAATGGTGCGAGTGCAAGACTTCAATTCTACTTCCTGTGCGTAAAGACCTGTCGCTGCGCGCGTTTGATGCGCTCTTAACGGGGCAGGTTCCTTTGATTCCTTATGAGATACCGGATGTGGACCTGACTTTTTCTCAGGAAGTGCAGGAAAGTTTGCCGATTATCCGCTTTTCGATGGACGATCCGGCCAGCTTGAAGCCTGCCTACGCGAAAGCAATTGCGCGGTTCAATAAAGGTGGGCAGGAGGCTGCCTTGGCGCGCCATGAATATGCCCGCGAAAATCACATGCTGTCATCGCGGATGAACCATATTCTGCAGCATTATGTAGGCAGGCGATAAAGAGACAAACCCGATCAAAGTGCGTTGAGGATAATCTTTGGTGCCGGTACATTGTTCTGGCTGATGTCCCTGAATGCTTGCGCACCGTCGCCAAGCGCGCGGATCTCGGGCCAGTTCAATGCACCAAGACTGCCATCAAAGACGGCAGCTGCTGTGTCGCGGAAGTCATTCTTATTGTAGGTGTAGGTGCCAACAAAGGTGATTTCCTGCAAGGTCATGCGGCGGATGTCGAGACCGCCTTCAGCAGAGCCCAGTCCGATATGTGCAATTGTGCCTCCCGGCGCTGCGATCTCAGATGCAAATGCGCGTGTTGCCTCATACCCAACGCCATCGATAACCAGATCAGCTTCTTCAGGACCATTTTTAGATGTTGGATCAAACACCTTGAAATCTCCCATGCGCTCAATAACTGCGCGCCGGTCGGGGTTCGTTTCTGCCAGCCAGATTTGCCCGGCATTTTTTGATGCCAGTACCAGTGCTGCGCCCAGTCCGATAGCGCCCCCACCGAGAACGACACAGATTGCATCCTCGATTGGGCGATCTAGCGTCCGGTTCGCAATACGCACAGCATGCCACCCGCAGGCGAGAGGCTCCACCAGTGCAGCGATTTCAAGTGGTACTTCGTCAGGAACCACAGACAGATTTTCAATTGGAACGGCCACTTGTTCGGCAAATCCGCCTTCCCTCGGGGCCATGGAAATAATTTCCCTGTGCGGACAGAGGTTTTCACGCCCGGCTTTGCATTGAGCGCAATTCCCGCAGGTGACTAGCGGATTAACAATGACCCGCCGCCCTGAGAGTGAACCTTCAACTACCGTGCCTGAAATTTCATGGCCGAGAATGAGCGGGGCAGGGCGGCGCTGATCATGTCCCGCCCAGGCGTGCATATCAGAGCCACAAATGCCGCAGAACGACACGTCTACAATGCTGTGGCCAGCAGCGGGTGCAGGCGCATCCACCTCCATGAAATCCATTTGCTTTGGGCCGGTATAAACGAGTGCTTTCATTTCGCTGTGTATCCACCATCTACGTAAAGAACCTGTCCGGTAACATACCGGCTTGCCTGCGATGCAAAAAACACGGCAGGACCGGCAATGTCTTCCATTGTGCCGTTTCTGCCAATTGCCGTACGTGCGGCCATTGTTGCACGAAGTTCCGGGTTCGAAAAAATTGGTTCTGTAAGCTCGGTTGGGAAAAAGCCTGGCGCAAGTGCGTTGGCTGTAATGCCATGGGGGGACCATGCTTCTGCCATGGCGCGGGTAAGCTGTGTGATGCCACCCTTGGACGCGCCATAAGCAATGCCGTTTTCAAAGGCACGTTGCGATTGCAGGGAGGCGATGTTGATAACACGCCCCCAGTTTTTCGCTTTCATGCCAGGCACCAGTTTTTGGGCCAGAAGAAAGGGCACAGACAGGTTGAGATGAAGCGTAGTTTGCCACACCTCCGGCGTGATTTCATCTGCAGGCGCGCGCGGGTTGATGCCGGCTGCATTGACTAAAATATCTGGATGTAGTGCATTTTCCCGGCAGAAGGAAACAACATCGTCAGGCGCATTCGGTTCCATCAAGTCGATTGGTAAAACCCCACCACTGCGGGTCTCCAGAGCCTCTACCAGTAAAGTTTCGCGGCGCCCTGCAAGCACAATTTTCGCGCCAGCGTCTGAGAGGGCATGGGCAATTGCCTTGCCCAGTCCAGACCCGCCGCCGGTGATGAGGGCTGTTTTTCCGGTGAGTTGAAACAATTAACGGCTCCTGACCCTAGGCACTGGTTTCGAAGTTTTCGCCGGGAAAATACTTTCTGAGCCGGATATCGGCTGCGCGGGCATGGCCCTCCATGCCTTCAAGTCTGGATATACGGGCTGCCGCCTGACCAACCTCGCGGTTTGCCTCTTTTGTCATGCGTTGCGTGGTAACAACTTTGATGTATTTGTGAACGGACAGACCTCCGGTGTAGTGGGCCGCACCTTTGGTGGGAAGAATATGGTTGGTGCCTGAACATTTGTCGCCATAGGTGACGGTTGTTTCCTCGCCGATGAAAAGCGAGCCGTAGTTCTTCAGGCGATCTGTGTACCAGCCATTTTTTGCGGTGTGGAGTTCCAAATGCTCTGCTGCGTAATCATCAGAAACCAGGGCTGCTTCTTCGTCGCTGTCGCAAAGCACAATCTCGCCGTAGTCGCGCCATGCGGCTTCAGCGGCAGATTGCGCAATGTCAGGAAGTGCATTGATCAAGCGGGGCATTCTGGCAATCACGTCGTCGGCGAGTTGTTGGCTTGTTGTGATCAGCCAGGCGGGTGAATCAAACCCGTGTTCAGCTTGGCTTACAAGGTCTTCAGCAACCATGTCGGCATCTGCGGTATCGTCGGCAATAATGGCAATTTCGGTTGGCCCGGCGAACATATCAATACCGACACTGCCAAACAGCAGTCGCTTGGCTTCTGCAACGAATTTATTGCCCGGCCCCACCAGAATGCGTGCAGGTTTGTTGGTGAACAAACCAAATGCCATGCGGCAATGGCCTGCACGCCACCCAATGCAAGAATAGTATCTGCACCGCATAAATCCATTGTGTAGAGAATTGCAGGATTGGGGCCATCATTTCCCTTGGGTGCCGAGCAGGCGATAATATGCTCAACGCCGGCGACCTTGGCCGTGGCGATACTCATAATTGCCGAGGCAACATGGGCGTAGCGGCCACCAGGGATGTAACACCCGGCGGTTTCAATCGGGATGAGTTTTTGTCCCGCCCAAAGTCCCGGAGACAGTTCGGTCTCAAATTCGCTAATTGAGCTCTTCTGTGCTTCGGCGAATTTTTGCACCCGCTCCAGTGCAAACTGGATATCGTCTTTTAAACGTTGGGGAACGCTAGCACTTGCTGCTTCAATCTGCTCGCGAGTGACAATAGGATCGCCGGTAAAACCGTCCAGTTGTTCACCATAGCGAAGAACCGCGGTTTCTCGTTCGGATTTGATCTCTGCCAGCATAGCGCTGACGATGTTTCCTGTTTCGTCTTCACCGGTTGCAGACGTTTTATCGGCTTTTTTGATATAGGTGATTGCCATGGGTTACATGTCTTCTTTTCGTTTGGTTGTTTTTATTTGTGCCAGCTACTTGCCGTAAATGTAGTTAGGCAACCACAAGACGATTTCCGGGAAGATGAAAATCAGGATAAGGCCAAGTAACTGAATGGCCATGAACTGCATCATGCCGAGATAGATGTCTTTAAGGTCCCATTCCGGCACCACCCCTTTTAGGAAATAGGCCGATAGCGCCACCGGCGGACTGAGCCAGGCTGTCTGCAGGTTTACCGCAACAAGGATACCGAACCACAGCAGATTGACTTCAAGCTTGACCAACAGCGGGATCAGAATGGGAACGATGATCAACACGATCGGAACCCATTCCAGCGGCCAGCCCAAAAGGAAGATCAGCCCCATTACGACGATCAAAATCATCGTTGTTGACATATCCCAAGAGAGCAGGAGTTCGGTTAGCATTGTTGGCGTGCCGAGCCGGGAGAACACCGCACCAAAGAAGTTAGAAGCGGCGACTAGGAACATGATCAACACTGTGATCTCAAGCGTCTTGATCAATGTGTCGTAGAGCCGTTCTTTGTTCAGTTTGCCATATGCCAATGTCAGGAGAAGCGATCCGAACGCGCCACATGCAGCGCCCTCAGCCGGGGTTGCCCAGCCAAACAGGATTGATCCCAAAGCGAATGCGACCAGCGTGGATGGCGGTACAAGCCCCATAAAAAACTCGTACCAGAGGTCTGAGAAGAAAAATCCGGCAGGTTTATTGTTTCTAACCCAAATCGACGCGCCATACATAATGCCTATCCACCCAAGCGGCAGGACCAGGTAGGACAATGGGAATAACCCATGCAACGACCCCGACAGCGCCTTGATGATGAGGGTGAACAATATGATGATCGACCCGATTACCATGAGGGATTCAAGCCAGTAATATGGCGAGGTTATCGGCTGCTCTTCTGGTGGAAGGATTGGTCCAAGCGACGGGTTCAACCAGCACCGCACAAGGGCGTAGGCTGCATAAAGTGTAGCCAGGATAATGCCGGGCACGATGGCTGCGGCAAACAAGTCTGTCACAGGCACCTCAAGCACCGGCCCCATGACCACCAGCATAATCGATGGTGGAATGAGTATCCCCAGTGTGCCGCCAGCAGTGATCGTACCGGCAGCGATCCTGACGTCATATCCTGAGCGGTTCATGGTCTTGGCGGCCATAATGCCCAAAATGGTGACCGATGCGCCAACAATACCTGTTGCAGCTGCAAAAATAGTGGAGACGAAAAGAACCGCCAGATAAAGCGCTCCGCGGGTGCGCGACAGCATGAGCTGAACCGATGTGAACAATCGCTCCATAAGCCCTGCCTGTTCCATCATGATGCCCATGAAAACAAATAACGGCACCGCGACGAGCTGGTCGTCCAGCATGACCGAGTTGAATTGCAGGGTTTGCAGATAGAAAACAAGCCGCCCGCCAAATCCCCAGGCACCGAAAACAAAGCCCAGGAAAATGAGGGTAAAGGAAATCGGGAAGCCAACAAAAATGGCGAACAACATTGTCGCGATCATAATGACGCCGATGAGCTCCGGCGCGACATCGCTTAGTCCAACCGAGCTTGCAAAAGCGCTCCACCAGTCGCCGAGCGGGGAAATGCCTGGCCAAAATGCAGTAATAAATATCGCCGCCAATCCGATGAGATAGACCGGCATGAACTTAAGGAAGACTTTTTCCTTTTCCTTGCCCATCGTGTGGAAGCACCGGAAAAGCTCAGCAATGCCTTGCAGCAGCAGAAAAAGAGCGCCCAATGGCATCGCCGTTCTGGCCGGTGCAAGCGGGGCCATCATGGCGGAATCCATGGAACGTTCCCATTTAATCCATGAATCAACGGTGTAATCCAGCGACACCCAGAAAAAGAACAACATGGCCGGGAAATAGAATGCGAGATAGAGCAGCGCATCGACAGTTGCCTGGTTTTCCTTACGCCAGTTGCGGTAAAGAAAATCAGCGCGGATATGCACGCCACGCATCAGAGCATAGCCAGCGCCAAGCATAAACATGGCACCTGCCAGCATCCGGCTGGCTTCATATGACCAGCTGGTCGGTGCAATGAACACCTTGCGGGCAACAACCTCAAAAACCATCACAAAGATGATGGGCACCAGAATAAGACACGTAAAGCGACCAACCCACAGGTTCATAACGTCAATTCGCGCCACAATCGGGCGCATCCACGGGGTCATGTCTTCAGGCGTTTCGCCTGGTTCTTCCGAACGACGTTCTGCGATTAGCTCATCGGTGATGTCTAACTCGTCGCTGTCGATTTCTTCTGCCATGATATTATGTCCCCCGCATCAGTTACTTGGATGCTCATTGCTTTTTGGCCCCCGCCTGCAATGAGAGTTCAGCGGGCACTTTCATGCCCGCTGAAACAGTTCGTTTATTTTTTCACGCTGTCAGCAAATGCTTTGCCCAGGGCAGCATTTGAAGCTTGTGAACCAGCCCAGAATGGGACTGCGATTGCCGCAAAATCTTTCTGCGACTGCCAGACCTTTGCAAAAAACTCGTTATCTGCAGCATTTTTTTCCAGAGATGCCTTTGCGGCATTCATATATGCCGGGAAGTAGTCTGCTGGAGTGTCGTGCAACTGCACCCCGTGGTTTTCTACCAAATCTTTCAAAGCTTTACCGTTTTCATAAATCCGGTAACTCATTGATTTTGAAAGTGAGGCGTTTGCAGCCACTTCGAGAGCTTTTTTCTGCAGTGGTGTCAAAGCATTGTAAACGTCGCCGTTGATGTAGAGATCGGCGTTCACAACAACCTGGTGCAGGCCTTGAAGGTAGTAATGCTTGAGAACCTTCTGGAACCCGAACACGCTGTCAGGCTTCGGACAGCACCATTCAGCCGCGTCAATCGTACCTTTTTCCAAGGCTGGCAGAATGTCTCCGCCACCCATAGCAACCGATGCAATACCGATGTCTTTATAGGTTTGTCCTGGAATACCAGGAGGTGTGCGGAACCGGTAT
>CAJQND010000303.1 GCA_905479595.1 uncultured Hyphomicrobiales bacterium | reverse complement strand
AGTTGCCTCGCGAATTTCCTGAATTTTCAATGCCAGGTCATCAGGCCCAAGCCAGTCTGGATGGCGGGCCGGAGATCGCTGGTCGATGCCAGCTGGAAGGGAGCGCATTTCAGCCACCTGGTCAGTAACCTTCTGCCCCATCAAATGGCCACCAAGCCCTACCTTGCAACCCTGCCCGATAAAGAACTCGCAGCCATCGGCCAGCACCAGATGGTGTGGGTTAAATCCATAGCGCGACTGGATGCATTGATAAAACCACTTGGTCGAATAGCGCCGTTCATCGGGGATCATGCCCCCTTCACCAGAACAGGTTGCAGTGCCTGCCATGGTGGCACCACGGGCAAGCGCGGTTTTGGCTTCATACGAAAGAGCTCCAAAGCTCATGCCAGTTACATAAACTGGAATATCAAGATCAATCGGTCGCTTGGCGCGTGGACCAATAAGAGTTCTGGTTTCACATTTCTCCCGGTATCCCTCAATCACAAAGCGTGTGAGCGTGCCTGGCAAGAATGTCAGATCATCCCAATGAGGAATTTTCTTGAACAGTGAAAACCCACGCATCCGATACCGTCCGAGCTCGGATTTAACGTGAATATCATCCATCACCCGGGGTGGGAAAATAAAGGAATCACCTAACCGGTGCGTGTCACGATCAAGCGGCTTTTTTACCTGTTTATCCATTTCATGCGTCCTTTCTCATACCCCTAGAGGATGAGTTTTTTCTCGGTTGGTTCGAGATTGTCATAGTTCCAAAGCTGCTTACCAGCGACGATCTTCGTAAAGTGATCAACACCCTTTTCAGGCATCATCTCATACTGGGTGAGCTTGCGGGTGAGCCAGGCTTTGTCAGAATCGGAAAGTTTTTCGGTTACCGCATCGACGCCGAGTGAGCGAATTTCGCCACCCACATAGATCGTGCCATCATACATCGAGTCGCCTAGGTTTTTGCCTGCATTGCCGCACACAACCATGCGCCCGCGCTGCATCATGAAACCCGAAAGTGCACCAGTGTCACCGCCGACAAGAATGGTTCCACCTTTCATGTCGATGCCTGTGCGCGAACCAACAGAGCCTTTGCACACCAAATCACCACCGCGAATGGCCGCACCGAACGTGGAGCCCGCGTTTTTCGCGATGACGATAGTGCCCGACATCATATTCTCACCGCATGACCAGCCGACGCGGCCATTAATGCGCACGTTCGGCCCATCTATCAGCCCGACGGCGAAATAACCAAGAGAGCCTTCAAAAATAAGATTGAGACGGCTCAAGATACCAACGCCAAGAGAATGCATCCCGCGTGGGTTCTTTACTACGATAGTGCCGTAGCCATCAGCCATCAGTGCGCGCAATTTGTTGCCCACTTCGGTGGTTGTCATGCCATCAGCGTCTATTTCCGTTCGCTTGTTGAAATCAACGTCTGGTGCCCATGGGTAGGCAAAACGTTCTTCTTCCGCCTCGTTAAATTCAATCAGCAAAGAACGGCCGGTAAGCTGTTCCGTCGTCATTCCAAGCGCTTGTGCGCGCTCATCTTGATTCATCTCTTTCAATTGGGCGTCGCTCATGCCTGCCATACCCGAACCTCCTCGTCATAAGGATCATATGTGTCGATTTCCTGGGGCAAGATCGACCGGATGGCGACTTCTTCAGAGGCCATGGCAATCAGATCATCGCTTTCGTAAAGAACCAGTGGCTTTGCGGCCATGGTATCTTTGGCCATTCCAAGCTGGTCTTTAGTCGCCACCAGATAGGTGAAAACGCCATCAATATCAGTAATGGAGCTGCGCAGGCTGTCTTCCAGACTGGCGCCATTCGCCAAATTGTCTGCAGTATAAACCGCTAGCAATTCAGAATCACAATTAGACATGAAGCGGTGGCCTTTGCGCTCCATCTCACGCCGCATGATCCAGTAATTGGTAATCTGGCCGTTATGAACCACCGAGACATCATTATACGGAAATGCCCAATAAGGATGGGCAGAACGGATATCAACATCAGATTCCGTCGCCATCCGGGTGTGGCCAATTGCATGGGTACCCTGAAATGTCTCAAGCCCATATGCGCCTGCCACCACCGCAGCATCACCCAGATCCTTGATCAGTTCCAGGCCGTTACCCATCGACAGAATTTCAACGCTGTCAATTTCCTCAATATGACGCACCATTTTTTCGGTGTCGCCATCATGGGCAATAATGTAGCGCAGCGCATATTCGGTAGCCGCTTCTTTTTCCTTCACCTTCGCACCGTGATACTCCAGGCGCTTTTCAACCTCGGCAATACGTTCAGAAATCTGGTCGTGAATACCATGGCCCTTGGCCATATCTTCTTGTTCCGCGACCTTGACCCGCATCACATAGTCGCCTGGATTTGGGGGGCCGTATACTGCAAACCCGGTTGAATCGGGCCCGCGATGCTTGAGCGCCTGCAATATGGCGGTCATTTCACCGCCAACATTTGAGCTCTTGCCCCGGTGGATAAGACCTGCAATTCCACACATCGGATTTATTCTCCTTCGCTAAATCCTCAAATTCTACCTACGCTGTGCCTATGGCAGGCATTCCATGTACGTATCGTTATCCCAATCAGTGACAGTTGACATAAAGCGCGCATACTCATCGTGCTTATACTCATCGAAAAGACGATACATTTCACCCGGCATACCGCGGCGAACGACATCACTTTTTTCCAAATGAATAAGAGCTTCGCCAAGAGACATCGGGAGTTTTTTAACTTGTTTGCCTTCTTTGATCGCATCATAGATGTTGCGCTCTTCTGGCTCACCCGGGTCAAGACTGTTATCGATACCATCATCCATGGCGGCCAACAGTGTGGACCCCATCAAATAAGGGTTCACCATCGAATCAACGGAGCGATACTCAAACCGGCCCGGCGCCGAAACGCGCAAACCTGTTGTGCGGTTCTGGAAGCCCCAGTCTGCAAACACCGGAGCCCAGAAACCGGTATCCCACAACCGCCGGTACGAGTTCACGGTGGAGCATCCAATAGCGGTCAAGGCTTGGAGGTGATGGACGACGCCGCCAATTGCTTCCAGGCCTTCTTTACCAGGCATCTGCGGATCATCATCGTCAGGCATAAAGGTGTTTTCTCCACCTTTCACATACATATAGTTTTCGCGCATGCCGGGCAGATTATCGGGATCATTGCCAGTGCGCACAAATTCATCCTCACCACCGCGCCACAGCGACATGTTGTGATGACATCCCGAAGCTGACACACCCATGAATGGCTTCGTCATAAAGCAAGCAAAAATACCATGCTCCCGTGCTACCTGGGCACAGATTTGACGATATGTTGTCAAACGGTCGGCATTTCGCAGCACATCGTCGTACATCCAGTTAAGCTCGAGCTGACCAGGCGCATCTTCATGGTCTCCCTGGATCATATCGAAACCCATTTTCCGACAATAACGGATGACCTGAAGAGACACAGGACGCAGGCTCTCAAACTGATCAATATGGTAGCAATACGGCTTGGAGAAACCGTCTTTCGGCTTACCGTTTTCATCGAATTTCAGCCACATCATTTCAGGCTCGGTGCCTATACGCAAAGAGCGCCCGTGCTTTTTCTTAAATTCTTCATGCATCCGGCGCAGATTGCCGCGGCTATCTGCAGTGAGGTATCCACCGGGATTTTCTTTCTCCTCCCGATTGCGGAAAAGAGTGCAGTAAAAGCGTCCGATTTCAGGTGCCCACGGCAATTGCATAAAGGTTTCAGGTTCTGGAATACCGACAAGCTCAGCGGCTTCCGGCCCATAGCCCAGATATTCGCCCGCCCTGTTGGTAAAGAGGTTCATGGTTGCGCCATAAACCAGCTGGAAGCCCTTCATGGCCACCGTTTCCCAGTGGTCTGCAGGAATCCCCTTGCCCATAATCTTGCCCGTAACCGAGACAAATTGCAGATAAAGATATTCGATGCCAAGCTCATCTATGCGCGCACGTACCTGTTTGATTTTTTCGGCGCGGCCTTTTTCCTCGACAAAGCGTTCAAGATCTGTGGCTCCCATAACTATCTCCCTTTATGTAAACGTGCGTCTGGTCAAAATTGTTTTTTTATTAGCTCCATGGAAATGGACTGTTTGATACTGGGTGTAACTCACCCGTTTCGTAACGGTCAAAGCGGAACGGGTTCAAAAGTTCCTGCTTCTCACCCATTACTTCATCAGCTATCAAACGCCCCACCCCAAGCATTTTGTAACCGTGATTGCTATCGGCGATGATACTGACATTGTCGTGGAAATGATCAAGCACCGGAAAACTGTCTGGTGTAAAACACCCGATCCCGCCCGACGGTTCTTTATGATATTTTGGCATCATACCTTCAAAACGCTTGTGGCAATGGGCAAGCGCTGACACCCACATATGGGCGAATTCTGGTCCCGAAACGAATTCCGGGCTCGACGGGCCGTAAGGATCAATCGCAACATCATCAACTGGAGTTGGCACCTTGTAGGGAGCCGCCCCTCCTTGAATGCCACGGAAGTGCCAATCGGGTTTGTAGTAAATTCCCCACATGTCTTCCGTGATAACCGAACCATCGACATCTGAAATCAATGGTGCATCTGTATCGACGTGAATAACCGGAGGCAGCTTGCCGTCATTGGTTAACAATATACCTGGATCAACATCCAAAACGCCTTCTTCAAGCTGCCAATAACGCCACATATCCACATTATCGTGCACTTCACCATCGCGGCCTTTGACGCTGATCTGCTTGGGCAAATCAAGCATGTTCCAGAAATCCCGCACCCATGGCCCGGCCCCCACGATCACGTGTTTGCAGCCAATCGTTCCTTTGTCGGTCTCTACCGCCCGCACCGCACGGGAGCCCGATTCAGCCGTAAAACCTTTAACTTCAACGCCTGAGATGATCCGCACACCAAGATCTTCAGCCTTCTTGGCCAGGCCATACATTGAAGACGTGTTGTTTGCAAAACCACCACGCTTTTCGTGCAGCACCGAAGTAATGCCCTGCGCCTGCCAATCGTTGAAAAGCCCGCGCATATAGCTGGTTGACGCCTCTTCACCTTCGATGAAAACGCTTTCGTATCCAATTGCGCGCTGTTCTTCAAAAATCTGGGCAACGTCACTGTGCATTGTTTCGCAGGAAATCTGCATATAACCAACGGGATGGTAACTGAACGCGTCCGGATCACTTTCCCAAACGCTCACCGAGTGAGCCATGAGATTGCGCATCGCAGGTTGAAAATAATTGTTTCGCACAACGCCACAGGCGATGCCTGTTGCCCCGGAGGCGATGCCGGACTTGTCAAGAACTACAATCCGGCCTTCAACTTCTTCACCAGCTTCAACCAACCGTTCAGCGAGCCGCCATGCAGATGAAAGCCCATGAATACCAGCACCAATTACGATGTAGTCAACATGTTCTGGAAACGCCACAACCTAACCCCGTATCAGATTTTTTTACCAACGAACTTCGTTCTGTCCGCTTTTGCGAGAGGCAAGCATGTAACAAAACAGATTGCTCTTCAATCTTTTTTTAGTCCAATTTAGGTTCAATATGTTGAAATTTCCGATTTTTGGTATATAATTGGATTAATTTCATACTCTATCTATTGGATGAAAAATGAAAATTGGATCAGCGGATATTGCGAGCCTTCTCCGGCGAGAAATCAACAATGGTGCATTGGCATCAAAAGACCGGTTGCCGTCTGAACGGATCCTCGCTGAAAAATACAGCGTTGCTCGTGGGACAGTACGCGAAGCCCTAAACCAATTGGCAAAAGACGGGCTTGTAGAAGTCCGCGCAGGCAGTGGCACCTATGTGACGCCTCTTGGAGAGGAACTCATCAACCCGGTAATTGAAAGCGCCACACCGCTTGAGTTGATTGATACCCGGTTTGCACTTGAACCACATATCTGCCGCCTCGCAGTTCTGCACGCGCGAAAGAGCGACTTTGATGCAGCAGAAAACTTGCTCGGGCGTATGGAGAACTGCACCAGTGACCCAGGAGCGTTTTCCGCCCTCGACACCGCGTTTCACACCCTTTTGGCCCACTCGACGCGAAATCAACTGTTACAGTGGATTGTCTCGCAGATAAATTCGGTCCGCAACCAAGAACAATGGTTGCTCATGCGACAGGTTATTTTGGATGAAGCAACCATCAGACAATATAACAGTCAGCATCGAAATATCTTGGATGCCATCCGTTCGCGCGACCCTGAACGCGCCGCAAATTTGATGAAGAACCACCTAGAGGCAGCCCGTTTGTCTCTTACACGCGCCGCGGAAACATGAGAAAATCACGCAGCTTAAACTTGAGCGGCGGTTTGCAGCCAGTTTATGTAAACCCGTTCGGCAGTGGCGTTGAAGTCAGCCATTCGCTCAGCGCATTTTGATTTCAATAACGAAGCACCGTCATCACCCAACGCGTTTTGTAGCGCATTTGCATATGCGTCTATGGCGTTCCAATTTTCAACGGTATCGGGCTCAACTTCCAGATGGAACTGCATGGAGTAAGCTCTTGGGCCCCAACTCATGGCTTGCACAGTGCAGTCGGGTGACGTGGCAAGGCAACTCGCTCCGGGAGGCATTTTTTTGACTTCCGCGCTATGCCATTGCAACGCTTCAAAACGCTCGGAAAGGCCGTCAAAGATAATTCCAGCCGCCCCTTCTTCGGTTAACTGCACATCAAGCACACCAATCTCCGGGTTTTCACACACACCACATTCGCCCCCCAAGGCTTCGGCCAGTAATTGATGCCCGAGGCATAATCCCAAAAATGGAAGGCCACGCATCTCGACGGCTTCCTTGATCAACGCTTTTTCTTCTTTCAACCAGGGATGAATATCTTCCTGCCAGACATCCATTGGCCCACCCATTACCCATAAGGCATCGAAACCCTCGAGTGGCGGGGCAACTTCACCCTCATCAAGTTCGACAGAAATCCACTCATGGCCGTCTTCTTCCAAAAACTTACGGAACGCACCTGGGTGTTCGACGCGCGCGTGTTGAAGGACCAAAATTTTCATCGCTAAATCCTTTATTCGCCAGCCCTAGAGGCCAATATCTGTGCGCATGCGCCAGGAGTTTTCAAAACCGGGGTGGCCAGCGAAAAGGCCGCGCACTTCGGGTTCATCAAACAAATTACAGTGACCGTCCTGCCACAGAGTTTCGCCATTTATATCTATGGTCGGATCGATACAGGACCAACAAATTTCGCCAGGTGCATAGTCTCCGCATGTGTGGAAATGCAAATAGCGCGGGTTCGCAAATGCAACTCCCGCCCAGCGTTCAAGATTGTCAGTTGCTGCACCAGGATAATAGGCCTGAGGGTGCAGCCCCGCATGCCACGAATGGACAACCAGTGCTTCGATGTCAAAAAGGTTCGCTACATAGTCATAGTGGGCGCTTATTTTGGCGACAACCTCGTCTGGGCCTTCAAACCTTTGAATGCGCCCATTTTCGACAATGGCAAAAGCCAGATCATCAAGCGCTTGCGTATAGGGTTTGTAGTTTCGCGAACCAGTTCCAATGAGCCAATTCGCAAGCGCAACTTTTCCTGATGCGCTGGAACATGAGACCGGACGGAACGTTGTCATTGGGAAACGAGAGAGTGTCACTTCCTTATATCCACGAACAATGTCTGTGGAAAACGTACCGCGAAGATCTGTGCCACCCTTACAGGTGATCTGCCATTCAGAACCTGGAACAAATTTTGTTTCTATGGCGGCTTTCAAACTGCACATAAGTTGATGGGGCAAGCATCCATATGGTGATCCGAGAAAATCTGCATCTGGCGCATAACACATCACCCGCGAACCTCTGGTTTTCATTTCAGAGAACCTAATTTGATCGCCTAACCTGGCAAAGAAAATGACATGGTCAGCGTAGGCCATAGAAGCCAGAACAGGGCCGGGAAATTCCTCCGGCGCATCAATGTGCTGCACCTCGATCAGCTCGACGTGTGCGCCTATCTTGCGGGCCTCATCGGCAACGGCATCCGGCGCGGCGTCATCGAAATAACCGAATGCGCTATTCTCCCGGACGATAAGCACGGTTTCACCACCACGCACGCCAGCGCAGTTTTCAAGCAAATTACACGTGCCTTCACGAAGCGCTGCTTGGTCCGTATGAAACCCCGATTTCAAAGCAAACTTCCCCGCCACAAACCTAAACCTGGCACCTCCCCGGTGGCCTTCTTTGCATTTAACTCACGTCACCGGCCATTAGACAACGCATTTTTTGCTCTGAAGATGTATGAAATGCAAAACACATTACAAAAGTTTCGGTTTTGAGCGCCCGGGAGAAACCAAAAACCAATTAGATTAATCTGTATCGGCTGGAAAAGCGTAGGATGTTACAGTGTCTAAATAGTAAAATTGGGAAAAGCCTGTGTCTAAAAAACAGATTGTATCACTTGCTGCACTAATGACCTGCTTGCCGTTCCTCGTTGCGCCTGCAACAAGCAGGCCAATGCATATACCACAAGAACTGGGCTACACCGGAGCCAAATCAAGCTCTGACCGCCGGTTGACAAACTCCCAAGCCCTGGATCTTTGCCGAAAATCCTATGGCCGGAGTTCGGTTTCTCGCGCGCAGATTAAGCCAAGTGGTAAAATTGTCTGTTGGATCATTTCTTAGGTTCAAAAATCTGCCCTTTTGGCAAAGACAGACAAAACGAAATTGACGTTAAATGTGACGCTACCAAGTGATGGCAAATGTTTTGCGGGCCATAAATATCCACGCCAATATTCTAAACTACCTTAGATTTTTTCGTTGAATTTGACTGCGGTGTTGCTATGGGGATAGGCCTCACCAGGAACATCAACGCCAAGATGTTGACAAAGCGGGCTCCATCCTTCGCCAATTTTATACACAAGAAGCCGATTTTCAGGGACCGTCGCGATGACTTCCTCCACATGATCGTTGTAGACAGAAATCGCATGATTGCGATCAACAGGCATACCTCCAAAAACTTTTTCGGCAACCAATTGTTTCGAGAAAAAGTCGTCAGAACCATCTGATGTTTGGATAAATTTCAGAATGGTTTTTTCAAAACTCGCCCACCAACTTTCTGCCGTTCGCCAGGTCAACAAAACTTGTGCATCGGGATTGGCTTCGATCAACTCCCGCCAGTAAAACGCGGAGGGCCAATCCACGCAGGAAGAGTAGCCCTCAAACAATGCATCCCAGTTTGGCGGGGTACCAAGAACAAGATTTTTCCATAGTCTGTCTTGAGCAGGATTATCATTAAGCTCGAACATATGGTGGGTTGGACCAAACCCCAGCTTGTTTAGAGCCACCCGCATGGAATCGGTCCCAGTACGCCCAAAACCCGTGCCAATTACTTTAAGTGACAAGATAGTGCCTTTTGGATGCCAGTGGTCAAAATTGACCATTTCGCTTGCTTCGAAACAAGCGCCATTTCAACGATGTAAAGTTTTGTATACCAAGTGCTTTGCCGATATTCGTTCGATACAAGCACACTACTCAGCGCGGCAAACTTTATATTCGTCCTTGCAGCTTAAAACGCATAAGTCTTTGTATCCCGGCACCATCGTTTTACAATAATCGTAGCATTCTTTTCTTCTGTCTTTGCACGCGTTTTTTTCTGCAATAAGGAGAACATTGGGCACGCAGCTAGGTGTTTCTTTCATTGTACAAGACATCAGCTTGTTGCCTGACAATTTCACGCTGGCCCAGCTATTCGCAGTTGGAAAGAATACAACTCCGCACAAGATCAGCATAATGGCCACTTCAAACAAACGATATCTTCGCATCTTGGGTCCCAGCTTTTGTTGCCTTCATCTTCACAATTTGTGAGATAAAAAATTTAAATAATCTTCATCGCCATCAGCAACTTGTGCCAAGGGTTACGATGCAACCTGCGCCTTTAACTCCGCCTTTGACTATTGTTCCAGCCCCTTTCGCCGCGCCTTTACTGATTTCGACGGCACCTTTTGCAGAGCCTGATACGACACCTGCAGCACCATGTTCCTTGGTGTCTTTGCCAATGGCATTGCCAGCGTCACCAATTCCGGCACCTACATCCTTTGTGCCTTCAACTACGCCAGTTGCGGCTTCGCTCGTTCCGTCAACAGTGCCTTTGACAGGGTTTGGCGTTGCGCTAGAATCAGCGAAAGCACCACTTCCAAACATAGCCATTCCAACAAAAAGAACAGCCGCAAATTTTGATGTTGTTATACGCATGTTAGATTTCCCAGCTATTGACGGCATTGCCGCCGAGTTTCGTTTAACTTTAGCGAATAGTTCGCCGTCAAGGATAGATAATTTCTATCAATTCAGATTAGTTAGAATATTTCGGCAAAAATTGGGCATTTGATAAGATTTTCAAGTAAACCCGCTCCGCATGCGTGCCTCATTCTTGCGAAAGACCTCTTTCCTTCAGCACTCCGTTGATGAAGTCTTGAGTTGGACCGAATCTGGAATAGCAATTTTGGATATTCCTGATCCTGCTGGCTATACTGATCTCGGGGAAACCAATTTTTGCCATGTCTTTGCGCATGGAAGCAACGACCGCATCATAGGCAGCTTTATCATACCCAGATTCATCGCGCAGCCGCAGGATTGCAACACAATCGCTTATGCTTTCATTCATGAGGTGTTCGGCGCTGTTGCGTGCAGGGTGTGGTCGGTCGACGTCGCCGATTTGATGGTGTGCACATTCGTGCCTGTCGATGAAACTTTGAAACTCAGGCGATGTGGCTGCGTAGTTTGATCTGTAAACAACCGGTTGACCGCTGCTGTCTCGTACGGCCATGCCGCCAGCCAGGCCCGCGTTTCTGCCTTCGCGATCGATAAAGCTAACTATTTCACCCTTGTTGTTCACGCAACTTGGCGGAGCGACGATTTGTTCTGGAACGCTTGTCTTGGCAACCTGCCCCGCCGCGGAATTTGAAAAGGACATGCACAGCGCAAATACCAAATATTGAATATGCCGATTAGATTTTGGTTTTGATAACGTAGTGGCTGCGCCTTCATATGATTTCATGGTTTCCTCAGTCACTTCAAGAAGAATCAGGCCGGTGGCTCACCGCAGATTTTTTCATAAGGATAACGTTCACTAATCAGGCCGTTGAATTCAAAAACGTCTAACGTGATTTCATAGGCATCGCGCGTAATTTCAACATGCGGCGTCCAGCATCCAAGTGCCTGATAGGTTGCAATGCACTTAGCAAGTACGTCTTCATCGATGCTTGGGAAATACGGCTTTTCCGCCTTTGCGATATTTTCTGCAGTTTCCTCGTTCAGGTAAACACGGGTTTTTCGATAGGCGCGCATAAAGGCTTTCGCCAGCTCCGTATCCAGCCAGTCTCTGTTTGAGGCTAGGCTGGAAAAACCACATGGCCCAATTAACGGGCCGACCTGCGCCACCACGTGGCCCACCCCATCGGCTTCAAGTTGTTGTGGGAACGGGCCCTGTTGCTGGACATATTGTCCTTGACCATCGCGGAATGCAGCGTCGATATCCGCCGCACCGCCCGGGCAAACTGCATTAATTTCATCAGGGGCAATGCCAGCCTTATGGCATGCATAGTTAAACATCGCGCGTGGCTGCCCACTTTTAAACATCACCACTTCTGCATTTTTGAGTTTGTCCCAGGTAAAGTCTGGGTCGGGTTCACGGGCTGTCAAAAAGAAACCATCCATTTCGTTGATCTGTGCGAAGTGGACAACGCTCGTTGTTTCGCCTTTTTCCAAAACCGAAAAGCCCTGGCTCAACGCAGACTGGATGACATGTGCAGATCCATCTTCAAGAGCGGTTATCGCAGAGGCGCCTGGAGGGGCCACCGACCAGCTTGCCTCAAGGCCCTCTTCTTTCAAGAACCCGCCTGACATTATAGAGATGAGCGGTGAATAGAACGCTGAAAATAGCGTGAACTGGATATTGATCGTCTCCAAATGCCTTTTCCTTTCGCATCAACGTAACCGGGCTAAGCGACACCAGCCAGTAGCTATCTTTTTGCTGCGTAGTATGCGACCCGGCTCTCCAGATACGCAAGGAATTCAGATATCGTGAACGCAAGCGCGAACAGTACAATCAAAACTGCCCAGAAATGAGTCATCATGAAGTTCGCTGAGTAAAGCTCAAACAATGCTCCAAATCCAACAATTGAGATGAGGAGTTGGCCGATGATGACACCTTTGACTGCGCGGATAACGCCAATCCGAACACCACCCAAAATCTCTGGCAAAGCTGCCCAGAAATAAATCTTGGTAAAGGCCTCCCACGAGGAGGCACCAAACGAGTTCGCCATATCCACCAACGAACGGTTGATTTGCATGACACCAGCGCGGGAATTCAGGATGATAATCCAAATCGCAAAAAGGCTCGTCGTTATGATGATCGATTTCATCCCAAAGCCAAACAGAACCATCAAAACAGGAACCAGCGCCGTCAAAGGCGCACTCAGAAATATGTTCACCCAGGGCAGGAGAAGTTCATCCAAAAGGCGACTTTTCCCCATAAGGATGCCAACAGGAATGCCGATTACAATGGCAAAAAACACCCCCATAGAAAATGCATAAGCGGTTTCGGAAAGGGCTTTTACAAATGCCGGCGTTCCGATGATTGCAAACAGGGTTTGAAAGACTTCAGACAGTGGCGGGATAAAAAACGTCACTCCCACGCGTCCGACAATTTCCCATAGGAGCCCCCACAATATAAGGGAGGACATTCCGGGCAGCTGGTATCCAAAAACCTTCATCTCAGCATTTACTCCACATAGCTGCGCAGGGATGCCCAAATCTTGTCGACAATATCAAGATATTCAGGATCTCGGCGGATGTTTTCAGGACCTTTGTCGCGAAAACCGGAGGGTTTGATTATCTCAGATACCCGACTGGGCCTTGGAAGCAATATAGCTATCTGATCAGAAACGTAGACAGCCTCTTCGATGGAATGGGTTACGAAAATGAAAGTTTTGTTTTCGTTTTGAACAAGCGACAGCAGGTCCTCTTGGAACTTACGCCGTGTCTGTTCATCGACTGCTGAAAATGGTTCATCCATGAGCAGTACTTGCGCATCCACCGACAATGCCCTGGCTAAGCCAACCCTTTGACGCATACCCCCGGACAGTTCATGCGGGTAGCTGTTTTCAAACCCGGCCAGACCAACATCGTTGATGTATTTTTCTGCAATGCTTTCCCGTTCAGATTTTGCAACTCCACGTAGTTCGAGGCCAAAAGCAACATTGCGGATGACGCTCGCCCATGGCAACAGCGCAAAATCCTGAAAAACAAATGCGCGATCCTCACCAGGTCCGGTTACCGCCTGGCCTCCAACTTCAACTTCGCCGGAATCGGCTGACAGAAGTCCACCAATAATTTTCAAAAGCGTTGTCTTCCCGCAACCAGATGGCCCTAAAAGCGACGTGAGTTGTCCACGAGGAAAATCCAGGGAGAGGTTCTTGAGCGCTTCGGTTTCACCATAGTTCTTAGAAATATTGCGCGCTGAAACGGCAATCTCCACGCTTGCTTCAACCCGAGAACCAGTTGTTTTTTTAGTCTGAGACGTAGCCACGGTAGTTTCCTTTGAAGAGGAGGTGCTCGATTTTTTCCAGTAAGTTCAAAAAGAGAACAGCAAGCAGGATAATTGAGAAAATAGCGGCATACATACTGGGATAGTCCGCTATCGAACGGCTGTAACTGATGATATCCCCCACACCGGTTGGGGTGATCTTCAGTTCCGCCAGAATTGCGCCAATGAACCCCGCGGAAACGCCCAGCCTAAGCCCTGAGAAGATGATGGGTGAAGCTGCGGGTATGATAACCTTGAGAACAATATCCAGATCGCTCCCCAAGAAAGAACGCCCCATTTCTTTTATCGAAGAGGGTGTGTTTCGGACTGCTCCGCTCGTATTCAGAACGATGACAGGCATTGCCATGATGCACACAACAAAGACTTTGGACGTCAATCCGATGCCGTAGGCCATCACCAAAAGTGGGATCAACGCAGCGAGCGGTGCTGATTGCATCACCACAAAGATGGGTGAAAAAAGCCAATCAAACTTGGCAGACAAGCCAATCCAGAGCCCGAGACCAACGCCCAATACCGAGGAGATGACAAGACCAACCACCAATGGCTTCAGTGTCTCTGCATAGGCGGTGAAAATAGTGCCGTCTAATGTAAGTGTCACCAAGGCCGACATAGATTCCAGAAACGTCGGAAATGCATAGCTAACCGGTATACGGCCAGCTATTTCCCAAGCGCCAAACACAATTACAGCGGAAAGGAGTTTCAAGAAAAGTGGGCGATTTCGCATGTAAAAAAAGTTCCACACCTAGGTGAAAAAAGTGACTACAAAAAACAGCGACCACCAACTCAATTTCCGAGCTGGCAGCCGCAATTTCAGGGTTATTGTGCCGCAGAATCCAGAGGTTTGAGATACCAGAAGTCTTCGACTTTCAATGATGCAGGGTCGCCAGTTAGCTGGCCTGCTGCAGAATACCATTCCATATCCGCCATAGCCGCTTTCTTGCCGCCACCATTTTTATCATAAAGTCCTCCTTCGACAGCATCGGCGTAGAAGCCATCAAGGCTGTCGAGGATTTCTTTTGGAAGCTGGCCAATCGGACCGTTCGGATCTGTCTCTTTGCTAATGATCGTAGGATCTTTTGCCATATCGCGGTAAACACTCAAAAGCGCTTTCACGAAGATGCCCACGTCGGCTTCATTCGCCTTGATCCAATCAAGGTTTGCAAACAGCGCTTCATCGCTTGCATCCACTTCAAACATCGGCAACACGTTGAACGCATCACCTTTTTGTTTGACCAGTTTGTTTTTGTTTGAAAGGTCAACGATTGTTGCATCGGTCTGCCCTGCAATCAACGCTACGATCCGGTTTGACGAACCAGGTACGTATGACCGCTTGCCAAACTTAATTCCCTCTTTGCTTTCGATCACGTTGGCAATGGAGTCTGTGCCACCACCGCGCGAATGAAGAAGAATTGGCTCGCCATCAAGATCTTTAAGCGAATTGTACTTTTTTGACGTAACCGGAAAGAACTTCAACTTAGATAGTTGAAAGATGATGCGGATCGGTGCTTTCGATTTCTGCATCGCGGCATAAGGCGTGCCAAAACCAATATCCATCTGGCCGCTAAGAACCGCCTGAATTGCCAGCTCTTCGTCGGAGAAAGCAGTCCATTCATAATCTAGCCCATTTGCCTTAGCACGATCCAACGCCACAAAGAATGCAGCAAGCTCATCAGATGGCGTCTCAGCTAGCGCAATTCTTATTTTTGCCGCCTGTGCACCAACGGCAGTTAACCCGCCAATGAGAAAGATTGTTGCAACAAAAGTCGTTATACTTCGTAGAAACTTTTTCATGACTCTCCTCCCAGAGAATGTTGTGGTTTTTGGTTTCTTCACTTTTCAGCCAACTGGCTGTGGTTTCGTTTTGCGCTAACTCAAAGCGGCTCACACCTCCTCAAACAAGCGCGTGGAAACTGAACGAAGGTGCCGCCGCATTGCATCTTGTGCTGCCGCTGGATCATGCGCTTCGATAGCCGCAGCAATCCGGTCGTGT
>CAJQND010000302.1 GCA_905479595.1 uncultured Hyphomicrobiales bacterium | reverse complement strand
CCATGCTTTCAAACAGGGCATTCTTGTAAATGCAACAAATCCGAAATCTGTTCTGTTCGCGGCCGCCGTCCTGATTGTCATTTTTCCTGCCAACATGACCTTGTTCGAAAATGCAGTCGTTGTTCTGAACCATGTGATCGTTGAATTGATATGTTACACAGCGCTGGCATTCGGGATGAGCACGCAGGCAGTGAGTAAGGGATATCTCGCAGCAAAGGTGTATCTCGACCGCATGGCATCTATGGTGCTGGGAGCACTAGGACTTCGCCTGTTGATCAGCAGATAAGACGGGGACGACCTGTTTCCTCAGGCATCATCGTCTTTGATGAGAAAATCCTCAGCCGTTAGGGCGGTGCGCGGCGCGCCGGATTTCACCGCCTCTTCTTCGGCCTGATAATCTTCGGTGCGAACAACCGCTGGGCGCTGGCCAGCTGCAAAGGGGTCATTGGCGGAATTCGCCTGGTGTTCAATGCGGCAGCGGTCACACATCTTGATGAGGTTCGCCGCCTCTCCGGTTTTGAACATGGCATGTTTGCCAGCAAGCGTTGCCGAAATACGCTCAACGGTGCTCTTTGTGCCAAACGGTGTGCCACAGGAAACGCAGTTAAACGGTTCTTCTTCGTTCAGAACCACCGCTGAAAGCGCCTGTTTGTCCAGGTTGAAGCGCGGCTCCAGTGTAATCACCTTTTCCGGGCACGTATTGCGGCACAGGCCACACTGCACACAAGCTTGTTCGATAAAACTGATTTGCGGTTTTTCGGGATTGTCGATAATCGCACCCATTGGGCAAGCTGAGACACATGCCAGACACATGGTGCAGCCTGTCTGGTCGACCTGAACCCGTCCGTATGGCGCGCCAGTTTCAAGTGTGATTGTTTCTTGCGGGGCGGGTGCCACCCCATTCAGAAGGCTTAAAGCTGTGCGTGCCAATTCGCGTTTGTTATTGGTTGGAGTGAAATTCTGGGCTTGCGGTGAACTTGCAGGGTTCAACCCCCAGAGCAGTGCTTCAACCGCGTCCGGATCGGCTTCTTCGCACAACGTAATTCGTTCGTCGTCCCCATACCCCATGGCGGTAAGCAATGTTGCGGTCAGGTCTATCTGGAATTTCAGGCTATCCAACTCATCGCGCTTTTTGGGGTCAGCCAGGAAGACCATTGATGAAGCACCTGAGGCAAACGCCGCCGCCAGCCAGTCATGGCCGATCTGGGTGACTTCATTGACAGCAAACGGAATGACATGGGCAGGCAGGCCTTTTCCGAAGCGGGCGAGGGCGGCGATCATCTCTGCCCCGTGGCGTTCATCATGCACCAGCAAGACAGGACGTTTGCCGGCGCCATTGTGATAGGTTTGAAGCAGGGTCTGCGTGCGCGCCGCCAGCGAGCTGCGGCTTGGCATGGCATAGGACATTGCACCGGACGGGCAGGCCGAGGAGCACGACCCACACCCGCCACAGATCATGTGGTCGACATGCACATGGTCGCCATCTGGTGAAATCGCCGATGCTGGGCACACATCCACGCATTTGCTGCATCCTGTCTGCATGCTGCGGGAATGAGCGCAGATGTCTGGGGCATAGGACACATAAAGTGGTTTTTCGAATTCACCTGCGAGATCGGCAGCGTCAAACATTGCTTCTGCAACCGCTGCAGGATTTACAGGGTCGGCGCGTAGATAGCCATCTCGTTTTTCATGGCCGGCAAACAATGGTTCATTGCCAGAAATATCAAGAATTATGCTGCAGGTAGATGCAGCCCCGTCCCGTGCCATCATAAATTCCAGAACCCCGCGCGACGAGGCAATTGCCGGTGCATAGCCATTGACGGCGATTTCAAAGGCACCGAAATGGCCGCCCGCTTTGGCAATTTCACCGCGATAAACGGGCACATCTGAGATGGAAGGCGGCACGACGTCATCTGCATCACAGAGAACAAGGGATACATTCAAGCGCGCGGAGAGCTTGCGCGCCACCTCCAGCGCTTGCTGGCCACGACCATAAACCAGGCAGACGCCGTCTGAGCTGACTGGAACCGCACCGGGTGCTGGAATATCCATAACAGCCTCTGCGAGGAGGGCGGCGATCTTGGCGCTGGATTTAGCACCCTCCTCTGACCATCCCGCGCGTTCACGGATATTGGTGAAAGTTAAACCTGCCTGGTGGCCAGCTTCTTCTGCAAGCTCGCGAAAAAGCGGCGCTTCCTGAGTACAGGAAACCACAAGATTTTCCCCACTTTTTAAGGCATCGGCGAAGCGTGAGATTTCGCTTCGGCAAAGGTGGTCACAAATATCCGGCGTTTCATTTGCCCCGAGCGTGCGGGAAATGGCCTTGCCGTCAAGTTTCATTGTCTTCTCGCAAGAGCAAAGCAGGAATTGCCGGTTTTCAAACTTCATAATTTTGCCCTTGATGGTAATTTTATACGCCAGTTTATGCGACTGTACTCGCAGAACAAGCACGATTTCATCTTGCGGTTTGACGTATACATAAATATGGCCGAAATTGCACCTGTTATGGGGGAAGCATGGACGTAAAAATTGATAGCCTGATGCTGGGTGTCGTGGTTGAGAAACGCGACAGCGATCACCCGTGGCTAGACCATGAGTGGGTATTCGTGGCGGTCATTCCCGGCGCGCCACCGATCACGTCAGCGCGGGTCCTGCGGCAAGGTGAAGGTGTTACCCAATATCATGCAGGCACTTTGGAGCTGGAACTGCACCGCACTGAGGCGGAAGCCTATCATTATAATCTAACCTCACCGATGCCGTCCTTGTTTGCGGTTTTGCGCGAAGACGAAGATGGAACCGGTTCGCCTATCCAGGTGTCATTGGTGACCGCCAGCCCCTATGAAGCGCAGGACTATCTGGATTCATCTGAAGATCAGGTTGAACGTATCCAGATACCCGATGACATCCGCCAATGGATCGAGGCATTTGTGGATACCCATTATAGTCCGCAGGAGTTCAAGAAACGAAAGCGTGACCGTTTGCGGCCAGAAGAGTATAAATTTGGTCAGGAACCATTGGCAGAAATCAGAAAACGCATGCCCGTGTCCGGCGAAAAAGGTGGTGGTGACGATGTCTAGACCTGGAAACTCCGACGATCTGTTGAGCCGATGGGCGAAACGCCGCGAGGCTGTCGCTCAAGAAGAAGCCAATACGGAAGCGGCGGAACTGGTGGAAGAAACCGAACTCGCGCCTGAACCGGAAACGGAAGAAGAAGCCATGGCGTTGCTAAGTGAGAGCGACCCGGAACTTGCCGAGAAACTTTCTGCAATTGATGTGGACAAACTCACATATGATGATGATTTTACGGTCTTTATGTCAGAACGAGTGCCGCAGATCATTAAGCGCCGGGCCCTTGCTAAATTGTGGTTATCTGACCCAATTCTCGCCAATGTTGATGGTCTGAATGACTATGACGAAGACTTCAAGGCAACCGGTGTTCTGCTGAAAGCGTTTAAGAGTGCCTGGGAACCGGGGCGCGGTTATGCCCGTCCCGAAGAGGACGAGGAAGCTGAAATTGCTGAAGCTACCGAAGATTCTGAAGAGGAATCTGTTGCAGAGTTGGCGGAGGATGATGATCTCGAAGCAACTGAAATTGTTGAAGCCGAAGACGACCTTGAGGACGACGAAGACACTGCCTCGTCCTGATTTCAGCTTTCGTCGGGGCTGCTGAGAGACGCATCCGCCAGATGTTGGCGGAGAAAATCTGTATATTCTGCGATCATGGATTCAACGAATTCCTCGTGATTTTCAACTTCAAGAACTGACTTCCCGACGTGGGCATTGTAGCGCGCGGCGGCGAAAAGAAACGCCATATGCAACTGGGTCGCCTGCACTTGTTTGTTATGGCGGTTGGCGAGGTCGATAAATGTGTCGGCTATTTTAAGAAAGCCAGCTGTGTCGAGATCGCCCTGGCTGCGCGCTGCGCGGCGCTGCTGGCGGTTTGGTTTGGTTTCTTCGTCCATGGTGTAGCGAGCCTATGAATTGGGTTCGTAATTTGGATAGAATAGTGCCTCGCCGTGCAACCGGTAGGCACCGATGATATTTTGTCCTTTTGCAGAAATCAGCCAATCGCGCAGAGCCT
This sequence comes from uncultured Hyphomicrobiales bacterium, assembly GCA_905479595.1. Lineage (GTDB taxonomy): Bacteria > Pseudomonadota > Alphaproteobacteria > Rhizobiales > CAJQND01 > CAJQND01. Next base: position 2,152 of record CAJQND010000302.1, on the reverse strand, counting down.
CCGCGCCTTTGGCATTAACGTGAGGAAAGCGCTGTTTGTTGATTACAATAACGCCGTATTGATTGTGTAGGGGAGGGTCGCCTTGCACCAACAACTCAAGGTTTTGTTTGTTTTTGAAACTTATCCACGTGCCGCGATCAACGAGCAGATACGCATTCATAGCAGCTGCAGTATTTAATGTTGCACCCATGCCGGAGCCAGTTTCCCGGTACCAGTTTGTTTTGAGCGCGCCCACATCAATACCGGCATTTTTCCAAAGGGCGATTTCTTTCTTGTGCGTGCCGGAATCATCACCCCTGCTGGTAAAGGGGGCTTTGCTTGATTGAATCTTGATGAGCGCATCCGCGACCTTTTTTTCGTCGCGAATTCCAGCTGGGTCGGCTTTCGGACCGGCAATTATGAAATCATTATACATAACCTCCTGGCGGTCTGAGCCGTAGCCATCCGCAACGAATTTCAACTCATCCGTTTTGGCATGTGCAAGTAAGGCGTCCACATCACCGCGCCGTCCTAAATTAAGGGCACGTCCGGTGCCGACAACAATTAACTCGACCTTGTATCCAGTGTCTTTTGCGAAAGTCGGCAGCATAAATTTCGACAGGCCGGAATTTTCAAATGAGGTGGTAACCGCGAGCCGGATTGTCTTTGAAGGTTCTGCAGCAAACGCCGAATTGATCGTTGAAAGAAAAATTACGAAGACGGCGAAAAGCTTGAGCATTGAAGTTTACCTTCGAGCAGTGATCCCAGATTTGTCAGCTACCCTATAGAAACTCCCGTGCTTGCTCAAGGTAAGGAAGTTCCGCCCGAGCACGTACAATGTCTTGCAAATCAATGGTTTCGAACATGAGCTCGGGCTCCGTGCCGGCATGGCGTACATAGCCGCTTGGGCCAGCAATTGTGGAGTTGCCACAATACGTCCAATCGCCTTCAGAACCGGCCTGATTTACATAGGCCACAAAAAGCCCATTTTCAAAAGCGCGGGTGGGGATCATGGTGCGTGTCAAATGCACATACTGGTGGCGCAAAGCGGTTGGTACGGCGACGATATCTGCGCCGGCGCGGGCTGCTGCGCGCACGGCTTCAGGCATTTCAACATCATAGCAAATAAGTGGTGCGATCGTAACACCGTCGATTGTCCCGGTGACAATGCCGGCACCCGGTGAAAAGGTCGATCTTTCCCAGGCACCTGCGCAGTGGAGTTTGCGAAAATCAGCGGCTCTTTCGCCATTTTTCCCAATCAGCGCCGCCGCAATGTGGAGCGTTTCACCAACGCGTTCTGGATAGGCGAGCAGAAGCGCTACGCCATGACGTGCCGCAATTTCGCCTGCCCGGATGAGCGAAGGGCCGTCGGCGGACTCTGCAAGTTCGACAACATCATCTCCAATGTTATAGCCAGACAAATACAATTCCGGAGTGATCAGCAGGTCAGCACCGGCGCGTGCTGCTTTCTGCATTGCCTCATCGAGTGCATCCAAGCGGTCAGACGGGGTGTCTGATCCGCATTCGTGCTGGAACAGAGCGAGCGTGAATTGCTTCATGAGATAATCGCAAGTCCCTTTGGATAGGGGGTCAGGTACTCAAATCCTGTGTCGGTGACGACGATTGAATCGCCTATGCGCGCGCCAAATTTTCCTGGAATTGTGATGCCGCCGTCTACCGCAAAGGTCATCCCCGGCTGCAACACTGTGCGGTCTCCGGCCTTGAGCTCGGGAGATTCAAGATTGGAAATACCTACGGCACGGCCAGTCCGGTATCCCGGGGAGAAGCCCGCTGATTGATAAACTTCATTCGCCGCTTCATGCACGTGTTCGGCAATTGCACCCGGTCTTATAGCGTCGAGGGCTGCCTGCTGGGCGGCGGTGCACACTTCATAGGTTTTTGCTTCCTCATCCGTGCAGGAAGTGATGAAAAACTCTCTGTCAAATCCGAGTTTGTACTGGCGAAAATTGACCATCCCGCAAAAACACATATAGACCGGATCCCCAGCTTGAAGCTGGCGCACCGAAGATCGGCGGTGCACCATTGAGGTATGCTGGCCTGATTGAAATACCTGAAGATTGTGAACGGTTGGCGAAATAAAGGCATCAAACCCGGTGTCGGTTAAAAATCCCGCCGCAGCTCTGGTTCCAGCCGCGATAATTGCCAGCGCAAC
>CAJQND010000301.1 GCA_905479595.1 uncultured Hyphomicrobiales bacterium | reverse complement strand
ACACCCGTCAGCATTGATGACGTCATCTTTTCCTACGAAACCCTGCGCGATCACGGCAAACCAAACTATCGCAGTTATTATGGCAAGGTAAAATCGGTGGAGCGCCTTGGAGAGCGTGCCGTGCGCTTCCACTTCAGCGCAGAAGCCGACCGGGAAATGCCGCTCATTCTGGGGCTTATGGCCATCTTACCGAAACACGCCTTTGCCGGAAAAAAATTCGACACGACCAACTTGAAGCACGCATTGGGTTCTGGGCCATATGTCATAGAAGAGATAAAGCCAGGCGCATCCATCACTTATCGCCGGAACGCTGATTATTGGGGCTGGCATTTGGCGGTCAATAAGGGCCGATTTAATTTCGAACGTATCCGGTTCGAATACTTCCGAGAGGCCAACAGCGCCTTCGAAGCCTTCAAGAAGGGCCTGTCAGACCTGCGCGAAGAGCGTGACCCTAAACGCTGGGCCTCGGCTTACAATTTCCCAGCAGTCGAGCAGAAAAAAATCGTATTAGAAAACATGCCTGTGCGGTTGCCTGCAGGTGTTAGCGGGTTGGTATTTAACACCCGACGGCCGGCGTTTGCGGATATCCGTGTACGCCAGGCGCTGACCCGTCTGTTTGATGCGGAATGGATCAATCATAGCCTCTACAATGACCTCTATGTGCGCACGAAGAGTATATATCCACGCTCTGAACTTGCAGCCTTTACCCAGGCAGCAAGCCAGCGCGAACGAAATCTGCTCGCCCCCTACCCTGGAGCGGTAAGCGAGGAAATTTTGGAGGCCCGCGCGTTCCTGCCGCAAAGCGATGGCTCTGGCCGCAATCGTAAGAACCGCCGGGCTGCCCTCAATCTTCTGAAATCCGCCGGTTACGCCGTTCAGGCAGGAAAGATGATCAACCTAAAAACGCAGAAACCTCTGGGGTTTGAAATTCTTGTCTTAACCCGGCAGGAAGAACGCCTAGCCCTTACATTTGCACGTATTGCCTCAAAATCCGGAATCCAGATCGACGTTCGAAGTGTTGATGCCAGCCAGTTTCAGGCACGTAAAAACGATTTTGACTTCGATATGATCCCGACCACCTGGTTTTCCTCCCTGTCGCCCGGCAATGAGCAAAGTTTCTACTGGTCGCCGCAAGGTCGCGATAATCCCGGAGCACGCAATTATATGGGGGCAAAGGAACCCGCCATTGATGCAATGATTGAAGGGTTGCTAAAAGCCCGCGAGCGCGACGAATTTGTGGACGCAGCGCGAGCACTTGACCGAGTGATCATGTCGGGGGCTTACTTCATTCCGCTGTTTCATGCAGAAACCGCATGGATTGCCCGGTGGAAACACCTTAAGCACCCTCAAAAGCTGCCTTTATATGGCTTGCGTATCGATAGCTGGTGGATGGAGCCCAAATAAAATGAGCGATTTTTCCTATACGGGCGAATTGCCGCCAGCCCGGTTTAATCTGGCAAAATACTGCCTTCACCGCTCTGCCACCAAAACACCAGACAAAGCCGGGCTGATCGTTTGCCCGTCTGCCGATGCGGCTGATGCAGAAATCTGGACCTACGGTGCGTTGGAAGACGCGGTTTTACGCATCGCCACAGGAATGCGTAAATATGGGTTTGCGCCGGGATCGCGCATTTTCCTGCGAATGAAGAATAGCGTTGATTATGCATTGATGTACCTTGGCGTGAACGCCGCAGGTCTTGTCCCAATCCCCGCATCATCTCAGCTCACCGCAGAAGAAGTCGGTTTTATGGTTGCGGATTCTGAGGCGGCAGCCATTGCCTTCACTCCCGGCCTCGCGATGCCGGACCTGCCGAAAACCGTGGTGCAGATCAGCGCAGACGATATGGCTACCATCAAGGCATCTGAAAAATCTGATTACGCCGATACCGCAGCCGATGACCCTGGCTTTTTGATTTACACATCAGGCACTAGCGGAAAGCCCAAAGGCGTGCTCCATGCGCAACGCGCTGTGTGGGGCCGTCGCCCGATGTATCAAGGTTGGTATGGGCTCAATCGCGACGATGTAATGCTGCATACAGGACATTTTAACTGGACCTACACTTTGGGCACAGGATTGATGGACCCGTGGGCCAATGGCGCAACCGCCATCGTTTACACAGGCCCGGCAGACCCAACGATCTGGCCAACGCTCGCACAGGCACATAAAGCAACAATTATTTCCTCTGTACCAACGCTTTACAGGCAAATATTAAAGTATAACGACATCACGAATGATAGCTTCCCGAATCTTCGCCATGGTTTGACGGCTGGTGAACCAATGCCGGCAGATGTGGCGACAGACTGGCAAGGTAAAACGGCAACCAAGCTCTATGAAGCCCTCGGAATGAGCGAAATCTCAACCTATATTTCGTCTTCACCAAGCATACCGGCAAGGCCTGGTTCCCCTGGCAAACCACAAGCAGGTCGTTCTGTAGCTATTTTGCCCACAGATGGCAGCACATCACCACTTGATGCCGGAGAAACGGGTCTCCTTGCCATTCATCGCTCTGACCCAGGCCTGATGCTTGGCTACTGGAACCGCCCGGACGAAGAAGCAGAGGTAATGTTGGGAGAATGGTTTGCCGGTGGTGATCTGGCACGGCTCGATGAAGACGGATATCTGTGGTTTGAAGGCCGCAATGATGACCTGATGAACGCCATGGGTTTCCGGGTTTCACCAATGGAAGTGGAAAAAGCCCTGATCGACCATGAAACGGTTGGTGAAGTGGCCGTTGCCGAGCGCCAGGTGCGCGAAAATGTATCTGTGATTGCGGCCTATGTCGTACCGGCAGAAGGCCACACGGTGGACAAAGATACCTTAATTTCCCACGCTTGCACCCACCTTGCTGCCTACAAAGCACCACGCGAAATTATTATCGTCGACCAGCTGCCGCGCACCGGAAACGGGAAATTGATGCGCAAAGCCTTGCAATCGATCTCGCCATCTGGTTTCTGATCCTCAAATTCCGTTCTGGGAGAACGATATGACCACCGAACCGATTACAATTGATGTTATTTCTGACGTCATGTGCCCCTGGTGCCTGATCGGAAAACGCCGTCTGGAACAAGCTCTAGCCAGCCGCCCGGGCACCCCGATTGAAGTGCGCTGGCGGCCATTCCAGCTCGATCCGACCATCCCGGAAGACGGGATGGACCGCCAGGAATACCTGCAAAACAAGTTTGGTGGCCCAGATGGCGCAAAAGAGGTCTACGACCGGGTGCGCGATGCCGGTGCTGAAGAAGGCATTGGGTTTAAATTCGAAGACATCAAGAAATCGCCCAACACGGTCAACGCCCACCGGCTTATCCGTTGGGCCTCGTCTTTTGATGCTCAGGAAAAGATGGTTGAGCGGTTATTCAATCTGTATTTCATCGAAGGTGCGGATTTGACCGATCACACAATCTTGCTAGACGCTGCGGAAGCTGCTGGCATGGAGCGTGATGTGGTGAAACAACTGCTGGAAAGCGATGCAGACAAAGACAGCGTGCGCGAGGAAATTGTTATGGCCGGTCAAATGGGCGTAACTGGCGTGCCGTGCTTCATTGTTGACCAAAAATACGCCGTGATGGGCGCGCAACCTGCAGACGTTATCGCAGGTGCAATTGACAAGGCATTGGAAGAGCGCGGCGCAGAGGCCTAAGCCTCCGCAATCGCCACCAGTTTGCGCAAGATCATGCGCACGCCCTTCAAGCGTTCTTCCGGTGTCGCCCATGTCCGGCGAATGACCAGTTTATGGTCAGGACGCAGTTTCACCAGATTACCTTCTTCATTGATGTAAGTGATCAACCCGGCCGGGTTGGCGAAATCATTGTTCCTAAATCCGGCAACTGCGCCTTTCGGCCCGGCGTCCACTGATGACACATTGGCACGGCGGCACAGCAGTTTAATGGAAACAATTGCCAGCAAGTGTCCAACTTCCTCCGGAGCGGGACCAAACCTGTCACGCAACTCGGCGGCAAAGCCTTCCACATCTTCCTGGGTTTCCAGGTCGGCCAGACGGCGGTAAAGCCCAAGGCGCACTTGCAGATCAGAGATGTAGCTTTCAGGCAGCAGAACAGAGGTACCAATATTGATATTTGGTGACCAGGTTTCCTCCGCCTCACCACCATCGATCCCATCGCGCAGACTTGCCACTGCTTCTTCCAGCATGTCTTGATACAGTTCAAAGCCTACTTCTTTGATATGTCCGGATTGTTCTTCACCGATCAGATTGCCGGCGCCGCGAATATCCAGGTCATGACTTGCCAAACTGAACCCAGCTCCAAGGGAATCGAGCGATTGCAGCACCTTCAGCCGCTTTTCCGCGGCTTCTGTAAGCACTTTATTCGCAGGTACCGTCATCAACGCATAGGCGCGCTGCTTGGACCGTCCGACCCGCCCACGGAGCTGATACAGCTGGGCCAGACCAAACATATCAGCGCGGTGAACGACCAAAGTATTGGCGGTCGGGATGTCGAGCCCGGATTCAACGATCGTCGTTGACAAGAGAATATCGTACTTGCGGTCGTAAAATGCGGTCATCACATCTTCGAGCTGGCCCGGCGCCATGCGGCCATGCGCAACGGCCACCTTAATTTCAGGCACATGCTCAGACAAAAATGCCTCCATATCCTCAAGATCGCTAATGCGCGGCACCACGAAAAAGCTTTGCCCACCGCGGAAATACTCACGCAGCAAGGTTTCGCGGATTGTGACGGGATCAAACGGGGAAATAAATGTGCGCACCGCGAGCCTGTCCAGAGGCGGTGTGGTGATCAGCGACAGCTCACGTACGCCGGAAAGCGCCATTTGCAAGGTGCGCGGAATTGGTGTGGCAGTCAGGGTCAACACATGCACATTGGAGCGCATATGCTTCAGGCGTTCTTTGTGTTTAACGCCGAAATGCTGCTCTTCATCGATAATCATTAAACCAAGGTCACGGAACTTGATAGAATCGGCCAGCAGAGCATGGGTACCGATGACAATATCCACATCGCCCGAGGTGAGCCCTTTCTTGGTTTCTTCCAAATCTTTGCGCGACACCATGCGCGATGCCTGTTCGATGCGAACGGGATAACCTTTGAAACGTTCCATGAAAGTGGCGAAATGCTGCCGCGCCAACAAGGTTGTCGGCACCACCACCGCGACCTGTTTGCCATTCATCGCGGTGACAAAAGCTGAACGCAAGGCGACTTCGGTTTTACCAAACCCAACATCACCACAAATCAACCGGTCCATGGGCCTGCCGGAATTCAGGTCTTCCAGCACCGCATCAATCGAATTGAGCTGATCTTCCGTCTCCTCAAAAGGAAATCTCGCGCAAAATTCGTCATAAACCCCATCGGGAACTTCCAGCGCATCACCTTTACGCAGCTGCCGCGCGGCGGCAATCTTGATGAGACCTTCTGCGATCTCACGCACCCGCTTTTTAAGCCGTGCCTTACGCGCCTGCCAGCCGCCACCGCCGAGCCTGTCTAGCTGTGCACCTGCCTCATCCGCGCCGTACCGGGTTAACAGTTCAATATTTTCCACCGGCAGGAAAAGCCGGTCGCCCCCGTGGTAGGTCAAGAACAGGCAATCATGGGGTGCGTTTTGCACCTCGATGGTGCGCAAACCTTCAAACCGGCCAATACCGTGATCCACGTGCACCACAAGATCGCCTGGTGTAAGGGCGGAAAGCTCAGAAATAAAATCTGCGGCCTTCTTGGTCTTGCGGGAACGCCGCACCAACCGGTCGCCCAAAATGTCTTGTTCAGAAATAACAGCAAGTTCCGGCGTTACGAAGCCGTTCTCGAGACCAAGCACCACGACGTTGACAATGTCCGCATCTCGCCCTGCTGCCTGTGCCCAGGTTTCAGCTTCAGCTACTGGCGAAACATCATGGTCACGCAAAATACCAGCCAGACGCTCTCGCGCCCCCTCGCTCCAGGTGGCAACCACCACCCTGAGGCCAGATTTTCGTTGTGCATTGATGTGGTCGCGCACTGCCTCGTA
>CAJQND010000300.1 GCA_905479595.1 uncultured Hyphomicrobiales bacterium | reverse complement strand
ATAAATGCGCCAAAATTCCGAAAAACCCCCCAAATAGTGGTTAAAATCACCGAATAACCGCTGAGGCGGGGCAAAATATCGCGCCAATTCGGTTTTCAATTGAAATCCCATGCCATAGCGGGCCTTATGCAGAGGTCTCGGTCTTATTACAAAATATAAAATTATCACTGTGTCGTGTTAAACGACCTGTTGCAGCCAAATGCGCGTTGGAGTGTGGAAAATTGAGATTTAGCGCCGGTTTTCGGCAGCAGGTTTTGGAAACCTACACGTACCTAAATACAAAAACGCCCCAGATGATTGCTATCCCCAGCGGCCACCACAATGGAGAGCCAACAAAAAACAGCCATGCAAGAAAGATAAATGCGCTGCCGAGCAATGAAATGAACAGCCTGTCACCGCGGGTTGTGTCAATGGCGAGCACGCCGCGGCGTGGTGCGCCGCCGGGGCTATAATATTCCCAAACCCCCATTGAGCTGATTGCGAGCACGATGAAGATAAAAAACCCGGCCGTCGCACGTGTCCACGCCATCCAGCTGGTGCCCAATGGCAGCGTCCACCATTCAGCGGAGAACATTACGATATTTTCCATCTGCGCCTCCTACACACGGCCCAGGGCAAAGCCCTTGGCGATGTAATTGCGTACGAAATAAATCACGATAGCGCCGGGAATTATGGTCAGTGTTCCGGCCGCTGCGAGCAATCCCAGTTCATAACCCGACGAAGATGCGGTTTTAGTCATGGCTGCTGCAATTGGCTTGGCTGCAACCGCAGTGAGTGTTTTTGCCAGCAGCAGTTCTACCCAGGAAAACATGAAGCAAAAGAATGCCGCAACGCCGATGCCGGCACCAATTGTGGGAATGAAAATCTTGATGAAAAAACGTGGAAACGAGTAGCCATCAACAAAGGCCGTCTCATCAAGTTGTTTTGGCACACCCGACATGAAGCCTTCAAGAATCCATACTGCCAATGGGATGTTGAACAGCGTGTGCGCCAGCGCCACCGCTATGTGGGTATCGAAAATACCCATGGCTGAATACAGTTGGAAGAAAGGCAGGGCAAATACCGCCGCCGGTGCCATCCGGTTGGTCAACAACCAGAAAAACAGGTGTTTGTCGCCGAGAAAACGATACCGCGAAAACGCATACGCGGCAGGTAAGGCGACAACGACGGAGAGAACGCTGTTGATTGATACATAAATGATCGAATTGATGTAGCCGGAGTACCAGGACGGGTCGGTGAATATCGTGCGGTAGTTCTCAAGCGTGAAATTCTGTGGCCACAGCGTGAAAGAACCAAGAATCTCGTTGGTTGTCTTGAATGACATTGAGATAAGCCAATAGATCGGCAACATCAAAAAGATGATGTAGAGGGTGGGAACCAGCCAACGTGCACTGCGCATACCTACTCCTCGTCCTTTGTCATCACGGTGTAGAAAATCCAGCTGAGCAGAAGGATGATCAGGAAATAGATCAGCGACATGGCTGCTGCTGGCCCCAGATCAAACTGGCCAAGGGCGATTTTCACCAGATCGATTGATAAAAGCGTTGTTGAGTTGCCTGGCCCGCCGCCGGTGAGGACCGATGGCTCGGTGTAGATATTGAACGAGTCCATAAAGCGCAGCAAAATTGCGATGGTCAGGACCCGTTTCATCTTCGGCAACTGTATGTAGCGAAAGATTGCCCAGGAGCTCGCGCCATCAATCCTGGCCGCCTGAAAATAGGCATCAGGGATTGATACGAGCCCCGCATAGGCGAGCAGCACCACCAGAGACGTCCAGTGCCAGACATCCATAAGGATTAATGTGAACCACGCATCGCCCGGATGACGGGTGTAATTGTAATCAAAGCCCATCATGTTGAGCGTCTTGCCCATCAGGCCCAGTTCCGGCAGGCCGAATATATTCCACATGGCACCGACAACATTCCACGGGATCAATAACGGCATGGCCATCAACACGAGGCAAACCGAAACCCACGGGCCTTTGCGCGGCATTGCCAGGGCAATGGCGACACCTAACGGGATTTCAATTGCGAGTATTGTGCCAGTGAAAAACAACTGCCGGCCAAGGGCGTCATGAAACCGTGGTGAGCGCAGAATTTCCTCAAACCAGCGAAGACCTGCCCAGAAAAAAACATTGTCACCAAAAGTTTCCTGAACAGAATAGTTCACTACTGTCATCAGCGGCACAATCGCGTTGAATGCCACCAGGACGAGCACCGGCAAAACAAAAAGCCAGCCCTTTTGGTTGACTGTCTTGTTCATGGTTGCCCCTCGCGTCCGGCCAGCCAGCCATTGCTATAGATGCGGGTGGCGCTGGGGAGGAAGGCAAGCTTGGCCTGCTCAGCCGGGATCGTGCCACCTTCTTCCACAAGTAGTTTTACCTGGTGGCCTGAACAATCAGCCTCGACAACTGAAAACCTTCCCGCGTCGGACACCTTGATGACACGGGCATCCAGGCCTTCTTTGGCAAAACGCACATATTCCGGCCTGACGCCGATTTCAGTGTGCCCAGAAGTTTCCTTCGCCTGATTGGCAGTCGCAATTTTAGTTCCTGCCACATGCGCATGGCCATCGCTTACATCACAAGGAAGCACGTTCATGCCCGGGGAACCAATGAAGTGACCCACAAACGTATGATGTGGTTCCTCGAACAACTCTTCCGGCGTACCTACCTGGACGACTTCTCCAGCATTCATCACCATTACCTTGTCGGCAAAGGTCAATGCTTCGGTCTGGTCGTGGGTCACATAAATCATTGTGTTGGGGACGCGCTGATGCAGTTCTTTGAGTTTGGAGCGCAACTGGAATTTCAGATGGGGGTCGATCACCGTCAGTGGCTCATCGAATAAAATTGCATTTACATCTGTGCGGACCAAACCCCGGCCCAGCGAAATTTTCTGCTTGCCATCTGCGGTTAGCCCAGAGGCGCGTTTGTGAAGCATCTCCGTGAGGTCGTTCATTTCGGCGACCTCGCGCACCCGCTTATCGACAGTTGCCTCATCCACCCCGCGATTGCGCAGAGGGAAGGCGAGATTATTGTAAACTGTCATTGTGTCGTAAACGACGGGGAACTGGAAAACCTGTGCAATTTGGCGCTGTTCCGGCGGCAGTCCGGTAACGTCTGTGCCATCGAACTTAACACAGCCACTAGATGGTGTGAGTAATCCGGAAATGATGTTCAGCAATGTGGTCTTGCCACAGCCAGAAGGTCCCAGCAGCG
>CAJQND010000299.1 GCA_905479595.1 uncultured Hyphomicrobiales bacterium | reverse complement strand
CAGGTGTGGATCAACTTTGTGAATACCTGGATCCAGCTGAAATCCGAACGTGGATTTTTCGATGAGCTTGGCCGTAAATGGAAGCTATCCAATTGACCTCATGACAGTGATGCGGGCGGGCTTTCCAAAGCCCGCCCGTTTTCTATGGAGAGTTTTGCGATGAGCCTGATTTTCTACGCCATACCGCCAAGTCTTTATGCTGCTAAATCCCGAATTGTAATGCGCGCCAAGGGGTTGGAATGGGATGAACGCCTGCCACCTGGTGGGTATGGCAACAGCATTTATAAGGAAATCATTCCTTCCGGCACCTTGCCAGCAATCATGGAAGACGGGTTCCGGTTGACGGAATCTGAAGCCATCAACGAATACCTCAACGAGACCCATCCATACCCGCCGATGTTGCCGGAAGGCTTGCGTGCAAGAGCAACGGCGCGGTCCTTGTCGCGGTTTCATGACACACGGTTGGAACCGGTTTTGCGCACCATGTTTGCCCATGTTGCCCCGGCAGACCGCGATGCAGATCACGTCACCAGGCAGGCGGAATTGTTTAACGAACGCCTTGCACAGCTTGCCCGTCTCATAAAGCCTGCGCCTTATCTGACCGGTGAGGATTTATCGCTGGCGGATTGCGGTTATCCGATCACATTTTCCATGCTGACAAGGCTGGCCCCGGAACTTGGCATCAAAATCACATGGCCGGCTATTGTTTCCGCTTATTTTGCTTCCCTGAAAGAGCATCCGATTGTCGCTGAAGAGTTGGAGAGTTATTTGCCCGCGGTAGATGCGTGGGTGCGGTCTGAAACCGAATGAGGTTGCAACTCGCGACATGGGAAGACGTCGAGGGTTATCTGAAATCCTCCAATGGTATCATCGTCCCGGCGGGCTCAACCGAACAACACGGTCCCATCGGCTTAATCGGTACAGACACACTGTGCGCAGAAGACATTGCGATACAAGCGGGAGTACTCGCTGATGCGCTTGTTGCGCCATCTTTCGCCTATACACCGGCACCCTTCAATATGGCATTTGCGGGAACGGTTTCTCTTTCTGCCGAGACCTTTCAACAGATGGCAAGTGAGGTGTTTGGTGCTTTGGCGGAGCATGGTTTTACCCGCATTTATGTGCTCAACGGCCATGGGGCCAATCTTGAGCCATTGCGGAAGGTTAATTTGCCTGGTGCGCAAATTCGCATTCGCAGCTGGTGGGATTTTGATGCGGTGAATGAAATTCGCAATAAATTGTATGGCGAATGGGAAGGCATGCACGCCACCCCTTCGGAGATTTCAATCACCCAGGCCAGTCACCGCATTGTTGACGTGACTGCGCCACCACGACCCAATGCGCCTTTGACGGCAGAATTCATGAAAGCCCATGCAGGTGATCGGCACGGACCGCCAAAGGAACACCGCGCCCAATTTCCCGATGGCCGGGTAGGGTCAGATTCCGCCATGGCCTCACCGCAAGCCGGAGTGCAGCTGCTGGACGCTGCGGCAAACGCCGTGGCGAAAGATTATCAGGAATTTCTCAAAACCTAGAATCAAGGCCTAATCTTTGTTGCGATAAGCGAAAGCCTTTCCGAGACGCCAGACCAGATAATCGCCACATGTCGTGGGATCATATTTGGCTTCCTCGCCCGGTTGTGTGACGGGGGTCATGTCGGTTTCAAAATCTGGATCGACAAACACCGCCACTGAAAATCGTTCACGGCCGGAAGCATTGACCACCCGGTGCGGGGTAGATGCAAAGCGATCATTGGTCCAACGTGCCATCAGGTCTCCAACATTAACCACCAGCGTCTCTTCAACCGGAGGTGCTGTTACCCAATCGCCGTTTTTGTCGCGCACCTGCAACCCGCCCACGGCGTCCTGATTGAGTAACGTAAGACAGCCAAAGTCTGTGTGTGGCGCAACGCCAAACTGGTCTTTGCCCATGGCTTCAGGTTGAGGTGGGTAATAGATGATGGAACATCTCGTCATCGGCTTTGAGTTAGTTTTGGTGAAATGGTCTGGTGGAATTTCCAGACTGGTGGCAAACGCCTTGAACAATGCCCAGCCAAGTTGATTGCAGGCGTCGAAATATTCCATCAATATCTGGCGCATTGCGGGAACCTTGGCAGGCCACTGGTTCGGGCCAATGAGCGGTCTTCCAGCCAAATAGTCAGGGTCATCGCTGCCCACATCGAGCCCCCAAACAAAGCTCTCCTTTAAGTCCGCCTTGGCATCGTCATACATTTTGGCTTCGCCGGTACGGATGAAGCCACGATGAACTTCGTTCACCTTGACCTGGTTTTTATCTGCCAGTGGAAGGGCAAAGAATTCTTTGGCGATCGCAAAGGCGCTATCGGCAAGTTCTTGCGGGATATTGTGGTTTTTTACATAGAAAAAGCCAGTTGTTTCGGCTGCGTGCCGAATATCATCGGCGGCTTTGCGCAGCGCTTCGGGCGCCCCTGATACAAGCCCCGAAATATCAATGACCGGCACAATTGAGGTGTCGATGGATTTAACATCTGCATAGCCCATGGGTTAATCCTCCCCTTTGTAATAGCCGATCATGTCGCCTTGCGTGGTAACCCCAAGGCCGTTGAGCAGGCGGTTTGAATAGTTGAAATAGGCGCAAACCTGATTGACCTCAAGAATCTCACCATCATCACATCCAGCTTCCCGCAATTCGGCCATGTCACTTTCCTCCATGGCACCTACATGGGCGGTAAGTTTCGCCGTGTAGCGCAGCAGTGCCAGTTCCTTGCCATCAAAACACACTTCCGGCTGACCAACTCTGAGGCAGGCAAGAATGGCGTCGCTCCGCGGTTGATCTTTGAGTAATTTACGCACGTTTTCGAAATGATGGGTGAAAGAATAGTCACAATTGTTGACGATTGATGTGTATGACGCAACCACTTCAAGAAACCAGAACGGTAAAACATTATCCGGGTTATGCAGCACCGAACGATACAGGGTAACGTGGCCATCCATGGTATGGGGGCGCAAAGAATGGGCGCGCATGACATTATCCACCGTGCCGTGCGGCGTGCGCACTTTGTCATACATTTCTTTCAGGAAACCTGTCGCTTTCTCCACCGGCACCATTTCAATCCATGCGCTCATCGCGACCTCTTTTCTGCATTCATTCCCAAATTTAAGCGGAGGATGCGCAATTAGTGCCAGCGGTGCCAGAAAAAATTTCAAAAAAGACAACCCAGCACTCGAAGATGCGGGTAGATTAGGGTTCAAATTATTCTATGACCGGGTTGGGAGGGCGTAGTATGGCGCTGGTTTGGACAATTTTGATCCTGCTGGGTACCGGTGAGGCAATTGAAACTGGGGCAATGTTTAAAAGCCACAAACAATGCACCCAGGCAGTCAGTATTCTTTACAAGGAAAAGCTGAACATTCCACGTCTCGCGGTGCACTGCATTCCGCGCGATGAGCATTACCAACGCGTGGTGGTCAATGGCGGCCATGACCCTTATGGGCCAAACGGGGAGTGATAAATCGCTTTTTGTTTGCGGGGCTTCATGTGTAAATTGCAGGCAGCAATTATGAATGGTGGCGCTAGGGTCAGGACTCATTAATAATCTTCAATTCTGTCTCTACAGGAGGGTGCGAATGCTGGTAATAAAGCGCAAGTTCAGGCTTCCTGCCTTAACGAGCATTGGTTGCCAGCAGGCGGACCCTCCTGTAGAGACCCTTCGGGCGCGACTGCAAAACCTGCCTGCTTCGTTGGGAAGTCTTGAAAACCGGGCGGTGTCCTGCGCCTTTCCGCCTAGCTGGCAGGCTTTGCAGCCAGCGCAGAATGGAGACTACTAATGAGTCCTGACCCTAGATGAAACGAATGTTTGGTATGATGCTTGTTGGAGCAATAACCTTAAGTTCCATCATCCCGGCCATGGCGGAAACTACACCGTTACCAAGGTCCAAGCCGCAAGCGGCTCCTTCCGTTCCAAAAACCCCCGCTCCATCACAACCAGCACCACCGCAAAGCGCTGACCAGCGTCAAGGGTTTGAGGCCTGCATGGGGGCGCTCAAAGATGCCGGCGTTACCTTTAGCCAACCTTCTCCCGTGGTCGGTGAGCAGGAGGGCTGCGGGATTGCGTTTCCGGTAAAGCTGTCATCTGTGCGGGCTGGAAAGGTAGAGGTGAAGCTACCGGGCGCGCCTGTGCTCAATTGTGCTTTTGCCTTGCGGCTGAGCCGTTGGGTTGCCGGATCTGCTGCGCCAATCATTGCCTATCACACCGGCAGCACCCTGAAAGCTGTTGCCACCGGGCCCGGATATCAATGCCGACGGCGTAATCGCAGCAAGACAGGCAAGCTCAGCGAACATGCAGTTGGAAACGCGATCGACATAACCGGCTTTACCGCAGGCAATGGAGCCCGTTTTGCAGTTGAAAAGCGTGCTTCTGGTACAAAGGCTGAAAAACAGCTGCTCACAGCATTGAGCACAACCGGTTGCGGCTATTTTTCCACTGTACTGGGGCCGGGGTCCAATGCGGCACATGACACCCATTTCCATTTTGATCACGCAAAGCGTGGAAAAAACTGGAACTATCGCCTTTGCGAGTAAC
>CAJQND010000298.1 GCA_905479595.1 uncultured Hyphomicrobiales bacterium | reverse complement strand
AGCCGCACTCAAACCGGAGGGGCCACCGCCGACAATCAGTACATCAAATTCCATTACATCGCGTTCGATTTCTTCCACGGGTGTACTCCGGTTTGGTTTTTAAAAAGTTATCAGCTTCGCTACCCCCCCCATCCCAGCCTTCCCCCGCAGGTGGGGAAGGAGTCAATTATGACCCTGTCAGCGTAGCCTGATTGTTACTCAGAACTGATACTTAACTCCCTTCCCCCCTTGCGGGGGTAAGGGTTGGGGATGGGGGGTGGCTACGAAGCACCATCTGATAATTTGTGCAGGTAATTAAAGTGCCGCAGTCATCTCAGGCACAGCATCAAACAGATCCGCCACCAGACCATAATCAGCGACCTGGAAGATCGGTGCTTCCTCGTCCTTGTTTATGGCCACGATGACCTTGGAATCCTTCATGCCTGCCAAATGCTGGATGGCACCGGAAATACCAACCGCAATGTAGAGATCGGGCGAAACAACCTTACCGGTCTGGCCAACCTGATAGTCATTTGGCACATACCCGGCATCAACCGCAGCACGCGATGCGCCAACAGCAGCACCGAGTTTATCAGCGATTTTTTCCAGCATGGCGAAGTTTTCACCGTTCTGCATACCACGGCCACCAGAAATAATGATCTTGGCAGACGTCAGCTCTGGCCGGTCAGATTTGGTGAGGTTTTCGCTCACATATTCGCTCAAGCCCGGATCAGCAGGGGCATCAACCGTCTCAACGGAGGCCGAACCACCTTCACCCGCAGAGGCGAAATTGGCGGTACGCACCGTGATCACTTTTTTCGCTTCGCCTGATTTCACGGTCTGGATGGCATTTCCGGCATAGATCGGACGAACGAACTCATCCGCACCATTGACCTCAATGATTTCCGAAATCTGCATCACGTCCAGCATGGCAGCAACCCGTGGGCAGATATTCTTGCCATTGGTGGTCGCTGGCGCCACAAGCGCGTCATAGCCATCCATGAGCGGCACAATGAGCGCCGTCATGTGTTCTGCAAGCGGGTGCTCAAACTTGGCATCATCGCAATGGATGACTTTTGCCACACCAGCAAGCTTTGATGCAGCTTCCGCCACCGCACCAGCGCCGCTACCGGCCACCAGCACATGCACATCGCCACCCATTTCGCTCGCAGCCGTCAAGGCTTTGTGGGTTGTGTCTTTAAGTTCAGAATTGTCGTGTTCAGCAATCAGCAGGGTCGCCATGTTATATTACTCCCGCTTCGTTTTTCAGTTTGTCCACCAGTTCAGCAACGGTTGCCACAATCACCCCGGCTTCGCGTTTCGGCGGCTCGACTGTTGAAACCACCTGCAGGCGCGGTGTCGCGTCCACGCCGTAATCATCTGGTGTTTTCTCATCGATTGGTTTTTTCTTCGCCTTCATGATGTTGGGCAAAGATGCATAACGCGGCTCGTTGAGGCGAAGATCAGCGGTGAGAACCAGCGGGCGTGTCGTGGTGATGGTTTGCAAACCACCATCGATCTCGCGGGTAACCGTTGCGCCATCACCAAGCACCAGCTCAGAGGCGAATGTGCCTTGTGGCCACCCCAGCAGTGCTGCCAGCATCTGGCCGGTCTGATTGCAATCATCATCGATTGCCTGCTTGCCAAGAATGACAAGACCGGGCTCTTCTGCCTCGACCACACCTTTGAGGATTTTAGCCACTGCAAGCGGTTCGACAATATCGTCGTGCTTTACCAGAATGCCGCGGTCTGCGCCCATAGCCAGCGCGGTGCGGATGGTTTCCTGGGCCTGTTGAGGACCAACAGAAACAGCAATGATTTCTTCCACCGTACCGGCTTCTTTCAACCGGATGGCTTCTTCAACAGCGATCTCGTCAAATGGGTTCATCGACATCTTGACATTGGCAAGCTCAACACCTGAACCGTCCGCCTTGACGCGAATTTTCACATTGTAATCGACAACGCGCTTTACGGGCACGAGTACTTTCATCTCTCGTCATCTCCTAAGATGGTGGCGGGAGAAAAATACCCCCTGACCTTCATGAAACTGGCCGGATTTTATGATGTGTGTCGCACCAAGAGTCAATGAGATCCGCGACATTATTGTGCTACTTCCAGTCACATCAAGTTTTGTTCTCATTTGTATGGCGGCGCAGATATTGCGGTGCGAGAACCAAAAGCAAGACAATCCCCGCAACGAACCCCCCAAGATGGGCCCACCACGCCACCACAACCTCTTCACCATCGCTTTGTGAAAACAGTGAATAGACCTGGAATGCAACCCAGCCAAGAATGGCCCAAAAGGCCGGAATTGGCACTGGAATACGCATGAACAACAAAATCCAGACCTGTTGTTTTGGATGCAGCAGCATATAGGCGGCAAGAACACCGGCGACCGACCCCGACGCACCAATCAATGGCACAGTGGAGGCTGGAGCCATGAGCGCGAAGGCAAGGCCAGCAGCAACACCAGACAACAGATAGAACGCCAAAAACCGCCAATGGCCGAGTGAATCTTCAACATTGTCACCAAAAACCCAGAGAAACGCCATGTTTGCGAGCAGATGCAACCAGTCGCCATGGAAGAACTGATAGGTAAGAAGGGTGAATGGATTGGGCACCCGTTGGAGATGCTCACCCAGTTCGCGGCTGTCGAACAACACTGCCGGGATCACTCCATAGGCGTAATTTGCCGCCATTTCGACCTGTTCGGTCAACATAATCTCATACAGAAAAAACGTCACGACGTTGAATATGATCAGAGCTGCGGTGACATACTGAAAGCTAATAATTTGCAGCGGATTCTTATCCGTCAATGGAAGAAACATCTTAGATCCCTATCGGGTCGCGCCAGGCACCCACAAAACATCGCCCTGACCATCCCAGTTACCTTTGGCATTGGCCCAGCGGCTCGCTACAAAAAGAAAATCTGATAATCTATTTACGTAGTGTAATGCATTTTCGCCAATATGTTCGTTCTTTTGGTCGGCCAGCTCGACCATCAACCTTTCTGCCCGGCGGCTAACCGTGCGCGCCAGATGAAGAACCGCAGCTGCCGGGTGGCCGCCTGGCAGAATAAATGACCTAAGCGGCTCCAGGTCTTCATTCAGCTCATCAATCTCAGTTTCCAGCCGGTCTACTTGCGCCGCCGTCATGCGCAATGGCTCCCATTCCAGCTTTTCACCGGTTTCAGGGGTGCAGAGATCAGCACCGAGATCAAACAGTTCGTTTTGAATGCGCGCCAGCATGGCGTCCAGTCGGTGCAGGTCTTCGCCAGTTGTATGCTGGCGGGCCATTCCAACAGTGGCGTTGGTTTCATCCACCGTTCCGTAAGCCTGGATACGCAACGCAAACTTCTCAACCCGCGTTCCGGTTGAGAGTGCCGTTTTTCCGTCATCACCAGTGCGGGTATAAATTTTGTTCAAAACAACCATGATTTACCTTCAAGGAATTAGTGCGAAAAGGCCAGAAGTTTTAGGCTGAATCACGCAGCAACCGCCGGATCACTTTTCCGGTTGTCGTCAGGGGCAGTTCCTCGCGGAACGCAATTTCGCGGGGGTACTCATGGGCCGATAAGCGATCCCGTACAAAATTTTGGATATCCTCGGCAATTTCATCTGAAGCTGAAAATCCGTCATTGAGAACAATAAATGCGGCGACAATTTCCGTGCGTATCGGATCAGGTTTACCCACGACCGCTGCAAGTTTTACAGCCCTATGGCCAATTAAACAGTCTTCGATTTCGCCCGGACCAATGCGATATCCAGCAGACGTGATCACATCATCGTCGCGGCCAACGAAAAAGAAATAGCCGTCTTCATCCATATATCCCTGGTCGCCGGTGAGCAGCCAATCTCCGGCAAATTTTTCTTCAGTTGCCTTTGGGTTGTCCCAATATTCCAGAAACATTACCGGGTCCGGTCTTTTGATTGCGATATTTCCAGCTTCCCCGGCAGGTAATA
>CAJQND010000297.1 GCA_905479595.1 uncultured Hyphomicrobiales bacterium | reverse complement strand
AAGCCCTGGCTGAAGAAGGCACGATTTCACCTGAGGACATCGAGCTTTTCCAGTTTGTAGAAACCGCAGAACAGGGTTGGGAGATAATCCGCAAATATTACGAACTCTAGATCTCGTCGAGAACGTTTTCGAGAAACCCGGCAAGGTCGTCAGTAACATGGTGAACATGGGGTTCATCATGGCTATCGCCATTGAGTTTGTTGATCAGTGCACCATCTTCATTGTCCGGGTCGTGGACAAGTACGGTGGTCATGCCGAGTTCATGAGGTGCGGCGAGATTGCGGGTAATGTCTTCAAACATCGCTGCGCTTGCCGGGTCCACCTGATCACGATCAATGAAGACACGATAGCTCACCATTTCCGGTTTGGGGATGTAGTCAGCGGCCTTGATGTCGAAAATTGTTTCAAAATGCGCGCTGATGCCAATCTTGTCCATGACGTCTTGCGCGTGTTTCACAGTGCCGTTGGTGAACACCAGCTTGCGGCCAGGTAACCTGTCCAGAGCGGCACCAAGGCGAGCATTTTCCGGCACCGGCGAATGGTCGATATCATGCACGTAGGACAAAAAATCTTCCGGTTTCACTTGGTGCTCTGTCATCAACCCGCGCATGGTCGTGCCATACTCGAAAAAAAACTGTTTTTGTATGCGGCGTGCCTCGACCCGGTCGACGCTCAGCAGGGTAGAAATATAATCGCCCATGCGCACATCAATCTGGTCAAACAACCGGCAGCCGGCTGGATAAAGCGTGTTGTCCAGATCAAAAATCCATGTGTCGACGTGACCAAACTCGCCCTGAATGCCATTGCGCTCAGTCATCATTGGGAATATCCGTTTCGCTCACCCGCGTGCCAACCCCATGTTCGGTAAACAATTCGAGCAACACGATGTGCGGCACCCTGCCATCAAGGATAACAACCCCGTTCACACCCGTTTCGACAACCGACATACACGTTTCAATCTTGGGAATCATACCACCGGAAATTGTTCCGTCAGCAATGTATTTCTTTGCGTTTGAAAGCGAAATTTCGCGAATGAGTTCGCCATCCTTGTCGAGAACACCTTCCACATCCGTTAGCAACAGCAATCGTCTCGCCTGAAGTGCAGTAGCAATGGCTCCAGCGAAAGTATCGGCGTTGATATTGTACGTATCGCCTTCCTTCGAGACCCCCAATGGTGCAAGCACCGGGATAGCATCGGAATAGATGATCGTTTCAAGAATGCTGGTATTCACTTCCTGGGGTTCACCGACAAATCCGAGATCAAGGATGCGCTCAATATTCGATTCAGGGTCTTTTTTGGTACGACGCAATTTACGCGCAGTTACCAGATTTCCATCCTTGCCGGAAATGCCGATGGCGCGGCCACCAGCCTTTTGAATGTTGGCGACAATCTTCTTGTTGATGGAACCAGCCAGCACCATTTCAACCACTTCAACCGTTTCACGACCCGTTACTCGCAAGCCATCTTCAAACGACGACTGGATGTTGAGCCGCTCCAGCATGTGGCCAATCTGGGGACCACCGCCATGAACGACAATCGGGTTCAAGCCGGTTTGCTTGAGCTGCACGATATCGCGAGCGAATTTCTGCGCTAGTTCGTCATCCCCCATGGCGTGGCCGCCATATTTAACAACCACCAGCTCACCATCATACTTCTGCATAAACGGCAGCGCTTCAGAGAGAATGCGAACCTGGTCAGCTCGGGAGATTTGTGCAGGTTTTTTCTTTTTACTCATTTAGGTGTCTTTCGCCTGTGACTTCAGTGCTTATAACCGAATGGGTCAAACCAGCCTAGTGTCGGGACTCAATTGTGACCTGGCCCTAGAGCCCGGCAAGCACAACAATTTCGGCCCGTAGTTCTGCTATACCTTCACCTTTAACCGATGATGTCAGGTGAATATCTGGGTGCGCGGCCGGGCGTTTGGCAAGCGCTTTGGTAACACCGGCGATGACCGCCGCTAGTGGCTCAGGCTTAACTTTATCGGCTTTGGTCATCACGATCTGGTAGGGCACTGCAGTTTCATCAAGCAGGTCCATAGTTTCCAGATCGCCAGCTTTCAATCCATGGCGGGAATCGACAAGAATAAACACCCTACGCAGAGATGCGCGCCCGCGGAGATAACCACGAATTAAGGCATTCCATTTTTCAATAAGGCGTTTTTCCGCACGGGCATATCCATATCCCGGCATATCAACGAGATACAATGCACCGGCAATGTTGAAATAGTTCAACTCGCGGGTGCGTCCGGGCGTATTGGAAGTTCGTGCCAGTGCCTTGCGCCCAGTCAGCGCGTTTAAAAGACTTGATTTACCGACGTTGGAACGCCCGGCGAATGCCACTTCGCAGGAAAGCGGATCTGGCAACTGGGCAAGAGCTGCAACCCCCATAACAAAATCACATGCTCCAGCAAAAATTTTGCGGCCTGTCTCGATTTGACGGGCAGTGAAATTAGGGTCGGGGGCCCCGGTCACCTATTCGCTCTCTTCGCCGGTTTTCTTTTTACCCTTGCCAAATGTATCGCGGAGATTGTCCCACAACTCTATCTTCACGCCCTGACGTGACATGATCACAGATTGCTGGAGGACTGAGAGAAAGTTGTTCCATGCCCAATAAATCACCAGACCGGCAGGGAAACTGGCCAGCAGGAATGTGAAAAAGACCGGCATCCAGGTAAAGATCTTCGCCTGCATTGGATCGGGTGGTGCGGGGTTCAGCTTCATCTGAACGAACATGGTAATGCCCATCAGAAGTGGCCACACACCGATCAGCAAGAAGTCGGGCAAGGTTACCGGAATCAGGCCGAAAAGATTGAAAATGCTGGTTGGGTCCGGTGCCGACAAATCCTTGATCCAACCGAAAAATGGCTCATGGCGCATGGTAATCGTGCCGAACAACACTTTGTAGAGCGCAAAGAAAACCGGAATTTGAAGCAAGACAGGAAGACAACCGGAAACCGGCGAGACTTTCTCTGTTTTATAAAGCTCCATCATTGCTTGTTGCTGCTTCTGGCGATCATCCCCATAGCGTTCTTTGATCTTCGCCATTTCAGGTTGCAGTTTTTTCATCCGGCTCATGGAGACGTATGATTTGTTGGCCAGCGGGAAGAAGATAATCTTAAGCAAAACGGTGGTCAGTAAGATGGCGATGCCGAAATTGCCGGTCAGGGACTGGAAGAATTTCAGCACATGATACATCGGCTTGGTGATGAAGTAGAACCAGCCCCAGTCGATCAATAAGTCGAAGTTTTCAATTTTCAGCTGCTCGCCATAACGGTCAACCGTTTCAACCACCTTGGCACCAGCGAAGAGATAGTTTTGCACCGTTGCTTTGCTGCCAGGGGCAATATTCACACTTTCAGTTTCAAGATAGTCGGTGCGGAAAACATCGCGGCCTGTCGCGTCGGGAAAGTCACCAAAACGTGCTTGCAGTTTTTTCTTCTGGTCAGGCAGCAATGCCACTGCCCAGTACTTATCAGTGATACCAAGCCAGCCACCGGTTGATTCAAACTTCTGCGGTGCATTGCTTTCCTGCAAATCGGAATAGTCGAGATCCTTTAATTCACCATTCAGGACACCAATGGGCCCTTCATGAAGAACAAAGAAGCCTTCAACATTAGGAAGGCCTACACGGGTCACCTGTGCATACGGAAATAGGCTGATCGCTTCAGATGTGGTGTTTTCCACTTCTTGCGAAATAGTGAAGAGGTATTCTTCATCAACAGAAATGATACGTTTGAAAATCAACCCGGAACCATTGTCCCAGGTCAAGGTCACCGGTGTCTTCGGGGTCAGTTTGGCTCCGCCATCAACCATCCACACAGTTTTATCATCTGGCAGCTTGGCTTTGTTATTACGCCCACCGATCCAGCCAGCATCAACGTAATAAGGATTGGCAGTACCTAATGGAGAAAGCAGCCTAATAAGGGGGCTCTTTGGGTCCACTTCTTCATGGTATTTGAGAAGCTGGATGTCATCCAGACGTGCGCCGCGCAAATTTATCGAACCACTGATGCTTGGTGTTTCGATCAATACCCGCCCGGCAGCGTCGTCTGCTGGGGCTTGCGCATCGCCTGTTGTAGCACCAGGCAGCGCACTATCGCCTGCTTGAACCGATGGCGTACTTCCCGGCACAGATGGGTTAGCGCTCGGCGCGGATGGGGTTCCAGCCTTACCATTGGGCGCTTCTTGCTGAGCGGCTTCCTGGGCTTGGCGTTCGCGCATCTTGGGGAGGCCATAAATCAGCTCCCACCCGATCAACACGGTTAGCGAAAGCACCAAAGCCAGAATGAGATTTTTATTGGTGTCCTTATCCAACGGTATGCGCCCCTAATCGTTTCAGCAGACTAAATTTCAATTGCCCAGATGTGATGGCTTTTTACTGCGCGTTCGCCGCCCATCGGTTCTGCGCGCGCCTTTGTGAACCTTGTCGGCGGCAAGCGCAAGGTCCGTTTTTAACACTTCGAACCCGCGATCAAGGCTGCCTTTGCGGCCAATCACAACATAATCATATCCAGGACACGCATGCTCATGCATGGCGAGACGCGCGACTTCACGTAGTCGTCGCTTTACCCGGTTGCGTATAACCGCGTTGCCGACCTTCTTGGTTACCGTAAATCCAATGCGCGGTGGACCGCCATCACCCCGCTTGCGCGCCTGCAAAACCAGCCCTGGCATTGCCCATGAACGATCGCGAGCGGCCGCGAGAAAATCGGGCCGCTTCTTCAGCCGCTCTATTGGCTGGCTGACATTGCGTTCAATAGCAGAGCTGTCTGTCCTGTCCGGCATAGTCTGGACGCACGGTGCTAAGCACCTGGCAAAGCGCCTGCGTTATGCAGAAAGACGCTTACGGCCACGGGCGCGGCGCCGCGCTAAAACTTTGCGTCCGCCTTTGGTGGCTTTACGAGCCATAAAACCGTGACGGCGCTTGCGTACCAACCGGCTTGGTTGAAATGTTCTTTTCACTTATCTTACTCCACATGCTCTGACCGGCTGTGCCTAATTACCGCCTGGGTCAGGGCGGAATCCAATCGGCCCGCAAGTTAAATTGCAGATGATTGAGCGGGCTTATAGGCAGATGACGCGATCAAGTCAATGAATCCGGGCCAATTCGAGTGCATTTTTTCGTCTCTGATACGTGAAATCGAGTGATATCAATGTCAATTCACAGTGAACTTGTACTTTTGTCCGCAAATTATACCCGAATGTGTGCTTGTCTGGACTAAATGAGGGGCATCGTAACGCTGGAATGAACACTGATATGAAAAATGGGTCAGAGTCCGGCACAATGCCGGAATCGCAAGGCGGGCTGGTGCGCCGTTTTGGGCCTATTGCTGCGATCATTTGCGCAGCAGCATTTGTTTATGCAATGGGATGGCACGAGTATCTCAGCCTTTCGAAAATCGCAGAAAACAGAGGTTTTTTGCGTGATTTTGTTAGCTCAAACCTGGCACTTGCCTTACTCATCTATGCTGGTATCTACATCGCAATTGTTGCATTTTCCCTACCTGGCGGCGCGGCGGCGACCATCGCGGGCGGGTTCCTGTTTGGCTGGCAGCTCGGTGGTTTGGTAACGATTGTTGCAGCGACTATTGGTGCAACTGCGCTGTTTTTGGCCGCCCGAACCTCACTTGGTGAAGCTTTACGTGCCAAAGCGGGGCCAGCAATTCGAAAACTTACAGACGGTTTCAAGGAAAATGCATTTAGCTATCTGCTGTTCTTGCGGTTGGTGCCAGCTTTTCCGTTTTGGTTGGTCAATTTAGCACCAGCATTCCTGGGAGTTCCATTAGGCACATATGTTCTGGCGACATTTATAGGTATCATTCCGGGAACATTTGCCTTTTCTTTCGTTGGCGCCGGTCTTGACAGCGTCATTTCTGCCCAGCAAACAAGTTACGAAGCCTGCATGGCGGAAAAAGGTGCAGATGCATGCACCTTTTCTATCGACCCCTCTTCCCTGCTCACCCCACAATTGTTGATTGCTTTTGCGGCGCTCGGCGTGGTTGCCTTATTGCCCGTGATCGTTCAGAAAGTCCGCTCAAAGAAGATGAGTTGATGAATATCTTCAAGGAAGTTACATGGCTGAAATAACCGAATGCGACATCTGCGTTATCGGCGCTGGTTCTGGCGGTCTCTCCGTTGCTGCTGCGGCCGCACAATTTGGCTCATCAGTTGTCCTGATCGAAAAGGGTAAAATGGGTGGCGACTGCCTAAATTACGGGTGCGTTCCCTCCAAAGCTCTAATTGCGGCGGGAAAAGCAGCCTATTCACAAAGCCACTCAGCTCAGTTTGGTATCGCACCAGTTGTACCCAAAGTAGATTTCAATGCTGTCTATAATCACATCCACGGGGTAATCGCCGCCATAGAGCCGGCTGATTCACAAGAGCGTTTTGAAGGTCTGGGTGTTGATGTTATTCGGGCTGAAGCTACATTTATTGACAAGAAAACAGTCCAGGCCGGTGATCGGTTGATCTCGGCAAGGCGCTTTGTAATAGCGACTGGATCTTCGCCGGGCATTCCGCCGGTTCCAGGTTTGGGTGCCATCCCCTACGTCACCAACGAAACAATTTTTGACAACACTGAACTGCCTGACCCGCTGATTATTATCGGCGGCGGCCCGATTGGGATGGAAATGGCCCAGGCACATGCGCGCCTTGGTTCTTCTGTAACCGTTCTGGAAGTAATGAAGCCACTTTCCAAAGACGATCCGGAGTTGACAAAGTTTGTAATTAGCAAAGTCATCGAAGACGGCGTGCGGGTGATTTCCGGTGCGAAAATTGTGGCTATGGATTACCGCGACAAAAAAATCACCGTTGAGGTCCAAACCGATGGCAAACAGGAGAGCCTCGAGGCCGCACAGATACTGGTGGCTGCCGGACGTAATCCAAACATAACTGGGCTCGGCCTCGATGCCGCCGGTATCAAGCACTCCAACCGGGGCATCAAAGTCAATGGCGCAATGAAGACGTCAAACAAACGAGTTTACGCAATTGGTGACGTTGCAGGGGCATTTCAATTCACGCATGTTGCCAATTATCACGCTGGATTGGTCATCCGAAATGCTTTGTTTGGAGTGAGGGTAAAGGAGCGCACCGATCACATCCCATGGGTTACTTATACGGATCCGGAACTCGCCAATGTGGGCTTGAGCGAAGAACAGGCCCGTGCCAAATTTCGCAAAATCAACGTACTGCGCTGGCCGTTTGCGGAAAATGACAGGGCGCAAGCAGAGAGAAAAGCAGGTGGGTTGATCAAGGTGATCACAAACCCCAAGGGCAAGATTCTTGGTGCGGCAATAGTCGGTGCAAATGCCGGTGAACTCATCCAACCATGGTCTCTTGCAATCTCATCCGGTCTCAATATCAAGGCATTTACAGATTATGTGGTACCGTACCCAACGATGGGTGAGGTTTCGAAGCGGGCGGCTGTGACTTTCTATTCAGACCTGACATCCAATTTCTGGCTTAAACTAATCAGGAATATTACTAAGAAATTTGGGTAGAACCGGCTGATATGAGTGACAAAACAAGCGACGATCAGAGTAACAGTACGACGAACGCCCTTCCTCGCCAAGTTATCCGACAGGCCTCGACACGGCATTTTCGCGGGTTGTCAACCAAGCTGCTGGCGCTAACTGTCTTGTTCGTTATGCTTGGTGAAGTGCTTATTTTTGTTCCTTCCATCGCAAATTTCCGTATGACTTGGCTCCTTGATCGGCTTGCGGTGGCGGATGTAGCTTCCCTCGTGCTTGAAGCCGCACCAGACAACATGGTGCCGCCCGAACTGCGCGATAAAATTTTGAATCGTGCTGGTGCAAAGGCCATTGCGGTCAAACGTGGTCAGAAGCGTGCCCTGATGTTGCAACCTGATGTCACCACCAAGGTTGATCAACATTTCGATTTACGCACCAGCTCCGACTTCCAAAACATAATGGACACTTTTGGAGTTCTCTTTGCCGGTCGCGACCGGGTCATCCGGGTGGTCGGAAAAGCACCGTCTGGCCAAGATGACCACACGGATATCGTTATTGATGAAGCTCCTTTGCGAAGTGCAATGATCAGCTACTCGTTCAATGTTTTGACCCTGTCCATTGTGTTGTCGTTCTTGGTGGCATCTTGCGTTTTCCTGGTTCTAAACTTCTTTATGGTCCGGCCTATTCATCGGATAACAGCCAACATGCTGCGGTTTTCCGAAGATCCAGAGGACACTTCGCGCATCATCAAGCCGTCTGACAGGACGGACGAAATTGGAATTGCCGAGCGTGAACTGCAGAATATGCAGATCGAACTGGCTGGCACCTTGCAACAGAAAACCCGATTGGCCGCGCTTGGACTTGCGGTTTCCAAGATTAGCCACGATCTGAGAAACATGCTGTCCTCGGCCCAACTTATTTCTGACCGTTTGATCTTAATCGATGATCCGACCGTGAAGAAGTTTGCACCAAAATTGATCATGTCGCTGGACAGGGCTATCGATTTTTGCGCGCAAACTTTGAAGTATGGCCGGGCTCAGGAGCCACCGCCGCGGCGTGACAAGTTCTTTTTACGTATGGTTGCAGACGATGCAATCGACGCGACCGCACCCCACACGTCAAGCCACATCGTGTTGTTTAATGATGTGGCGCGGGATGTAAAAATCGATGCTGACAGAGAGCATATTTTTCGCATTCTCACCAATCTGATGCGCAATTCTATTGAAGCCCTTGAAGCTCATATTAAAGCCCATCCCGGGCACGACGGTGAAGTGCGCATCAACGCCTGGCGTGATGACGCTACGGTAGTAATTGAAGTTACCGATAATGGCCCTGGCGTTCCTGAAAAGGCACGCAAACGCCTGTTCGAGGCATTTCAGGGATCTGGAAAATCCGGCGGCACCGGGCTCGGTCTGGCGATTGCAGCAGAACTTGCCCGCGCTCATGGCGGCAGCGTTGAATTGCGCAAGGAGGGCACTGCAGCTGACGGTACGGGTGCGCGGTTCTGGGTCTCCATTCCTGATCAGGAAAAAAACGTTAGCGCTGGCCGTCGGGGTGAGCTTGAGGCCGGTTAAACATGAACCACATCAAGGCGAGAACCTGTAGACCAAGAAATACCCCGAACCCTGCCTGATAACCTTCATTCGCATACCCGCCGTCGGCCCTTTGCGGCCAAAGATCAATAATGATCCCAATTGCGTACTGGCTTGCAAAAGCTGTCGAAAAGACCAGAAGATTTAATGCCGTATTGGCGCGTCCGGCCAATGCAGTGCCAAAATATGAAGCAAGCCATGGATAGGCGAGGATAGCGGCTTGGCCAAACATACCAAAAATCACCCAAACTGCCGATACTGCCCAGGGGACCTCCAAAATGATGGCCAGTTCGGCGGCCATAAAAACGAGAATGAATCCACACATAATCGTCAGAAGATCGACCCCCTTGCGCCCAAGCCAGTCTGCAACTGCGCCGCTGAACAATGTGCCTATAAGAAAACCAATGGCCATCGCACCCAGTTGTTCGGCGACATCGCCGCGGTTAAGCCCCGCAACATCGCGCAACCATGGGCCCACCCATAAGGTCTGGATGCCGATATGAACCCCTGCGGTGGTAGCAGCCAGGGGTGCTACCCGCCAGAACGCCCGGCTTGAATAGATTTTCCGGATAGATTTCAATTGCTGTTTAAAAGTTTCTGGAACGGGGCGCTTGGGTTGGTTTGGTACCATCAGGTAAATCACCACCGCCACCGCCAGTGTAAGCACCACTAATCCAAGAAACATATTGCGCCAGCCAACCGCCTGAATGGCATATTCTGCGGGCACCGTTGCTGTGAGAATGCCCAACCCGCCAATAGCCATAATGCTTGAATTGGCAAGCGCCCGACGATCTTCTGGTACCCAAATCGCAACGGCCTTAAACCCGGCCATAAGCCCGCCTGCTGAGCCCATGCCAATAAGTGCCCTAGCCAATACCAGGCCGGTGAGGCTTTGCGCGAACGCGAATATCAACGCGCCCAAAGCCGCAGCACACACCAACGCCGCCTGTACCTTTCGCGGCCCAAACCTGTCGAGCAGCACGCCAAGAGGTAGTTGAAATCCGGCAAAGGCAAAAAGATAGGCGGCTGTCAACAAGCCCAATTCGCTTGCTGAAAGGCCAAAATCTTGAACCAGGTCAGGCGCTACGACCGCGTTTACTGCCCGGTAGAGATAGGAAAAGAAGTAGCCAAGCGAAAATGGCGCGAGCACATTAATGATGAGCCGCGGTAAGCTCAGCGTATCAGATCGAGTGTCCAAATTACTCGCCCCCTACCTCAATCACAACCCCTTCGCGGCGTGGGTCTGCACCGCCATCCATTCCAGCACTTGTGATACGGATTCCGTGTAGCCCAGAATTGAGCGATCGCGTTATTGCGTCATGCCCCATCGCCTGCAATTGAGGTAACAGCGCGCCAAGAGCGGTGTTCTGCTCAAGTTCCGTCTTGCCGTTGCGGTTAACATGATGAGGCAGGTTGATAGCTGCCTGCATGGAAAGTTTCCAATCGATCAACCCGATAATGGTTTGGGTAACAAAGCCGATAATCCGGCTTCCCCCAGGTGAGCCAATCGCCGCAAAAAGTGAGCCGTCTTGATTGAAAATGAGCGTTGGCGACATCGAAGATCGAGGCCGTTTGCCAGGTTCTACCCGATTGGCCACAGGCTCCTCATTTTTCATCGGCGCAAAGGAAAAATCCGTAAGCTGGTTGTTGAGCAAGAATCCAGCAACGAGTTGGTGCGAGCCGAAGCCACCTTCCACCGATGTGGTCATGGAAACTGCATTTCCCCGCTCATCAACAATGGAAAAATGACTGGTGCCGGGCCTGGTCAGATCATCAGCAGCAGCTTTGCGCTCTGGTGCGCCAGGGGGAGATCCAGGCTCTGCTGTTCCCATCGACTTTGCCGGATCGATCAATGCACTTCGGAGTACAGTATATTTTTTGTCCAAAAGACCTTCAATAGGCACCTTCACAAAATCTGTATCCGCCATGTAAAGCCCGCGATCAGCAAAGGCCAACCGGCTTGCCTCACTGATGAGGTGCACCGCTTCAAGGGAACCGGGCTTCATTGCAGCAATATTGAAGGGTTCAAGAAGTTCCAATGTTTGCAAACTGGTGAGCCCGCCAGATGTTGGTGGACCCATTCCGCAGACTTTATAGGTCCGGTAAGCAACGCACACCGGATCGCGCCGCTTGGCTTGATACGCTGCAAGATCGTTGAGCGAAAGCAAACCTGGGTTGGACTGATGGCTCTGCACTGCGTTGACCATGGCTTGTGCAATCGGCCCCCCATAAAAGCCTTTCGAACCATCGCGGGCAATCCGCTCAAGGGTTTCGGCATATGCAGGGTTTTTCAAAACATACCCAACCGGATGCGGCTCAATTCCATCGGCTGTTTCACGGAAAAAATATTCCCGTGTTGCTTTTTGCGTTTGCAGATTTTTGAAACGCGCGAGCAAACCATACAATCTTGGACTAACCGCAAAACCTTCCCTTGCAAGGGCAATGGCCGGGGAAAACAGGTCTTTCCATGCGAGCACACCATGGTCTTCGTGTGCTTTTGCCAACATGGCGATGACACCGGGCACTCCAACCGCCCGCCCGCCGATGACGGCTTCCATAAACCCCATTCGGGTTCCATCTTCATTGACAAACAGATCAGGTGTGGCGGCGGCAGGCGCTGTTTCACGGCCATCATACGTGTCAAGTTTTCCGGTAACGATATCGATCATTTTCATGCCCCGGCGCGCCAGGGACCATCGCCGCAATTCATTGCCCTCCCAGGCAATGAACAGGTTCATGGCAACGCTTATCACAATCATGACCCAAGATGCGATATCGAGACCAAC
>CAJQND010000296.1 GCA_905479595.1 uncultured Hyphomicrobiales bacterium | reverse complement strand
AGTGGGTAAACGGCTGCAAGAAGCCTTCGATAAAGCCGTGGCTGCAGAAGGGGTCACCTCTTCTGAATTTCGCAGTGTGGAAGCAGCGGGGCAGGCAGACGCGTTACCTGTGATCGAACATGGCCGCATGGCTGATCTGATTATTGTTGGTCAAACCGATGACGAAAAAGACGGCTCAAGCGCGCGCGAACTGCGTGAACGCGTGCTATTGGAGTCAGGCCGGCCCGTACTGTTTATTCCCTATATTGGAACCCATGACACAATTGGTGAGCAGGTAATGGTGGCATGGAATGCCCGGCGTGAATCTGCCCGCGGCGCGTTCGATGCGATGCCATTTCTCAAAGTAGCCAAAAAAGTGCGGGTGCACTGGGTTAATGCGGCAGATGATGATGAAGAAAACAATCTGCCTGGTGCGGAACTGGCTGCGACGCTTGCCCGCCACGGTGTAAATGTTGAGGCGGAAGGTTCTGTTGCGCGGGGTATTTCAGTTGCCGATGAGTTGCTGGCGCGAGCCGCAGATTTCGGCTGTGACCTGCTTGTTATGGGTGGTTATGGCCATTCGCGCACCCGCGAACTGGTGTTCGGCGGGGCAACCCGGCAAATCCTCAATCACATGACATTGCCAGTGCTCATGTCTCACTAATCGGGTGAGAAAAAAATACTTGGCGAAAAAAACGAACACTTACATAGTGGGGTGGTCGTAGACTTAAGTTCAACATTTGAAAGGAGGTGATCCAATGTCTAATGAGATTTACGGGGTGTCCTTGAATACCCGGTGGTTCAAGCAGGCAGTGGGGCAACCTTCACGCCAAGTTTGAAACATCAGTGACGTGTTTGTCAGGTAATTCAATGACAACCGATCTCATGAAGGGCCGCATTCTTGCGGCCCTTTTTGATTCCGGAACACATTATGGGGTCTGTTTGCGCTCTTCTTCGGTTTCTGGATGGATGGAGCGCCAAATACAAATAACCGCGAAATAGATCGATGCAGCCACCCAGAGCCAGAACACCAAAGGTGAGGCTTCTTCCACCTTTCTTACGTCTGGATGGATTAGCACCAGGCGTAGAGATGTTGCTGCCCATAACACCGTAACAGGTACGGTGATCATTCGCAGTTTGCGCACCCGCAACGGGTGCACGAATTTGATCGGGATAAAGGTCAATACGGCGCAAACGCCAATGACCACCAAATTTGTCCACTGATTGAGCTGCAAAACGTGGATATACAAGACCACCACATTCCAAAGAGCAGGAAAACCGGAGAAATAGTAGTCTGAGGTTTTCATGTCCAAATTGGCGAATGTGTAGCAGGAAACCGCCATTATGGTTGCAGCAGCCGGAATTTCCCATCCTGGCGGGACCACACCAAACCAGTAAATCATCAATGCGGGAACCACCACATAGGTGAAATAGTCGATTACATTGTCCAGGGTGGCGCCGTCGAAGCGCGGTGTTAGCTCGGTAACACCAACGCGCCGCGCCAGTGTACCGTCAATGGCATCGACAAACAGCGCCAAGCCCAGCCACATGAAGGCGGCGATCTTATCGCCCTCCAAAATAGCCACAAGCGCTAAAAAGCCCAGCACCGCGCCAGATGCTGTAAAAGCATGTACAGCCCAGGCTGCAGCGACCTCGCGTTTGGCCGGTGTATCGGTTCCATCATCTAACATGAACGGATAGATGCCACAGAATTGCGCTCATGTCAGCCATTGACATGCAATGATTTGCACCTGCTTAGGCCAGCTTCACATATTCGAAATCGCCGGGCTTGTTATCGATGCCAACCCGTGGCGGGGCAATCCAGCTGGCATATTTGCCTGTCTCATATTCTGGCTTCATCAGCGAGTAGATATAATCCATATCGCTTGATGATGGCAGCCAGGTGTCGCGGTTGGCCTGCCATTCTTCGGCGCTGATAATCTTGCCTTCAGGTGTGGCACTTATGGAGGAAAACAGGCCGACAGCGCGGTTAAAGGCGAGATGGGGGAGTTCGAACTGGTAGTCCATGTCGAGTTTCTCCAGCGTCTTGTTCCAACGATCCATGCATGATTGCACATTTTCGCTGTAATCATCACGCAGCCGCGCATTCACCGTTGTCAGGGCTGGCTCATCAGACATGATAAAATCTGCATCTCCCGGCTTCATGATACGGTAGGTGGTCGATTTCAGCTGGTGATCATCGTCAATGCGGGTTTCTTTGAACCGGCCTTTCAGGCCAGAGGTAAAGTAGTTGGCCGCATTGGTCGAGATTTCAGAACCGAACAGGTCAATGGTCAGGGAATAGTGCAGATTGATCTTTTTCTGCAATGTCGGCAGGTCAATGACCCCAAGGGCACGGATTTTTTCCACATCGTTCGGATCAGTTATGCCAGCTTCTTTCATGGCTTCTGCCGTGCGGCGGATAATGCGCATGATGCCGCTTTCGCCCACGAACATGTGGTGGGCTTCTTCCGTCAGCATAAAACGGCACGTGCGTGAGAGGGGATCAAAGCCAGATTGCGCAAGGCTTTCAAGTTGCATTTTGCCATCACGGTCGGTGAAGAACGTGAACATATAAAACGACACCCAATCGGGGGTTTCTTCGTTAAACGCGCCAAGCATACGCGGTGAATCCAGTGAACCGGACTGGCGGCGCAGCAATTCATTGGCTTCTTCGCGCCCGTCACGGCCAAAATATTTCTGCAATAGATAGACCATGGCCCACAAGTGACGGCCTTCTTCCACATTCACCTGGAAAAGGTTTCGCAGGTCATAAAGCGAAGGCGCGGTTTTACCGAGATAACGCTGCTGTTCTACGGAGGCAGGTTCGGTGTCGCCTTGCACGACGATCAAACGGCGCAACATGGAACGGTATTCACCGGGCACTTCCTGCCATGCCGGTTCGCCCATGTGGTCGCCAAACGGGATTTTGCGACCTTCCTCTTGCGGTGCCAACAGCACGCCCCAGCGGTATTCGGGCATTTTCACATATCCGAACTTCGCCCAGCCATCGAGGTCAACGCTTACGGCGGTGCGCAGATAAACCAGAGAATCCTGAAATCCGTCTGGGCCCATTCCCTGCCACCAGTTGAGGTAGCCCGGATGCCAGCGCTCAAGTGCCTTGAGCACTTTGCGGTCCTCGCCCAAATCAACATTGTTTGGAATGGAAGTATCGTAATTGACTTCAAGTACGCTCATGACGGTTCTCCGTTAAACCCGTTCGAAATTGTAATCTGGCTTTTCACCAGTGCCATATCGGCGTAGCGCGCCATCGCTGCCGGCGGCATTGGGGCGCTGGAATATCCAGTTTTGCCAGGCCGTGAGGCGGCCAAATATTTTTGTTTCCATGGTTTCCGGCCCGGCGAACCGCAAGTTAGCTTCCATGCCGGTTAATGCATCCGGTGAGAAACTGGCGCGCTCCTCCACCGCAAGGCGTACTTCGTCGTCCCAGTCGATGTCGTCATAGGCAAAGGTCACCAGGCCAAGCTCTTCAGCTTGCTCCGCGTCTAACGCCTTGCCGATCTCATCCTTTGCGCCGTCAACGCTTTCCGGCTCGCCCAGAAAACGTGTTTCCAGCCGCGTAATGCCATTTGGCATCGGGTAGGGACCAAAGTTCATGGCATTTAGATGGAGGCTTGCGTCTGGCCGGTTATCGCCTTCAAACTGGCCGATCAACATATATGAGCGGTCTGCCGCAAATGCCAACTCGGCGAGTGTGCCAGCAAAGCAACTGCCAGGCTCAATCAATGCGAATATGGACCGCGACGTAACATCCACCCGCTTTAAGACGCGCTTCCAGTAAAGGGCAATTTCCGTCATCAGCCAGTTATCTGCATGCGTTTCAACAAACGCATCATAGGCGAGCACCGTTTGCGGGTCACCCTGAGTGCGGAACTGGATAAGGGCTGTATCTGTCTCATTATTGCGCAGGTGTAAGATCGCATCGTCAAGTTCGCGTGCCACCAACAAGGGCCAGAACTGATCGCCTTGCGCCTGGGCCTCATCAAGAGATGCCGGCGGCGATGCGTCAGGTGCTTTGATGTTGATTGTCGCAACCCGTCCGTCTCGATCCAGTTCCACCTCAACATGGGAATAAGTGACATGGTTCTCGCCAAACTCGCGTGCCAGTGGTTCAAGCGCGACGCCTTGCGCATCACCAGGGCGCTTGGAACCCTTCGCCAGCGCGCTGGCGCGTGCGGTAACTCTGTCTTCAAGTTCTGAATTGCGCACCACTTCATCAACCAGGCGCCAATCAACTGCGCGGGTGCCTTTAATGCCCTCTTCGATAGTGCAGAACACATCCGCATGGTCGCGGCGCACCTTGCGCTTGTCGGTAACCCGGGTCAGTCCACCCGTACCTGGCAGCACCGCCAGCAAAGGTATCTCGGGTAGAGAGACCGCAGCATTTCCGTCATCGGTCATCATGATGTGGTCGGTGGCCAGCGCCAGTTCATAGCCGCCGCCAGCTGCAGTGCCATTGATGACGCACATATATTTCTGTCCCGAATTATCGCTGGCATCTTCCATTGAATTGCGGGTTTCATTGGTGAACTTACAGAAATTTACTTTGTGGGAATGCGTTGAGCCAGCAAGCATGCGGATGTTCGCCCCAGCGCAAAAAACCCTGTCCTTGGCGGAGCGCAGAATAACCGTCTTCACTTCCGGGTGTTCAAACCGCAAGCGCTGAATAGCATCGTTCAATTCGATGTCGACGCTTAAATCATAGGAATTCAGCTTCAGTTCATAGCCATCGAAAAGGCCGGAATTTTCATCCACATCAAGCACCAGATTGGCGATTTCGCCATCGGTTTCTATCGTCCAATGCTTGTATTGGGAAGGCTTGGTTTGAAAGTCTATCCGCATTGCAGGTCCCAAGATTTGTGGAAATATATTGCCGAAATAGAATATTTGTGTAATATATCGGAATTATATACTCAAAACAAGGGCTATGGCACGTGACCTATCAAGCTCAATTTCCAGATCAAATGCTCGGCATTCAAGTCGGGCGAAAAGTTAAATCATTGCGCCGTGCGCATGCTTTGACCCGCAAGCAACTTGCGGAACGGGCGAATATTTCAGAACGTTATATCGGCCAGCTCGAAAATGGTCAGGCGAATGTATCTCTCAATGTTCTTAACCGGATTGTATCAGAACTTGGGGTGCAGATCACAAACGTTTTACCTGGTGGAGGCAACGGAGTTTTGCACGAACCGCTGCGCCATCTTTTGAGCGCTCTTGATGCTGACGCTCAGGAAAAAGCCTTTGATCTTCTCTCCGCAGAATTTGGGTTTGAACCGCGTCCGCGTAAAGGGATCGCGCTGGTTGGAATGCGCGGTGCCGGGAAAAGCACTTTGGGGCATGGTCTCGCAGGGTTATCAGGCATTCCGTTTAAACGGCTTACCGGCATGATCACGGATGAGGCTGGTATGACCATTGCTGAATTGATCGAACTGGGTGGTGTAAATGGTTTTCGCCGCCTTGAACGCAAAGTGTTGGACCAGTTAATTGGCGAACCTGAGAGGGTAATCCTGGAAACGGGGGGTGGCATAGTTGCCAATAGGGAGACTTACGACTACATGCGCTCTCATTTTACGACTGTCTGGGTAAAGGCTAAGCCCGAAGAGCATATGCAAAGGGTTATCGATCAAAATGACCTGCGACCAATTTCGGGGCGGTCATCGGCGATGGCAGATTTGAAAACTTTGTTGCTTGAGCGTCAACGAGCCTACGCAAAAGCTGATTTTATACTTGATACGTCAGGTCGTGCTGAAAAAGACTGTCTCGGAGAACTTGCCGAAATTGCGGGTGAAACACTTAGCCCGGCCCTTCAGGTTTCGGCGGCCCGCTGAACCTGTTTACAAAACTTGCGACAGAGGAAAGCACAACTTCGCGTTGATCGCGATGAGGGCTGTGCCCGCATGCAGCGAGCATTTGCACTTCAACCGGCCCTTTGCACCGGGCCTTGGCTGCATCAGGTTGCTTTTCGGTTCCGTATTCATCGTCTTCGCCCTGGATGACGAGCACTGGTACGGATATGTCTGGCAAATATCTTTCGATGTTCCAGGTTTTGAATTTTGGATCGAGCCAGGCATCGTTCCAACCACGAAATGCATTGTCGACATCCTCATGATAACGCGAAAGGCGCGCGCGCAAATCAGTTGCCTCATACGCGTGCCTGGCACGCTCAATGCTTGCAAGGCCTTCAGGTTCAGTAAAAAAGTGCGGTGCCATGAGAATGATGCCGCAATTGCGCGGATCATCGTGATGGCCAGAATAAATCGCGGCAATTGAGGCTCCGTCGCTATGACCCATCAGGAAAAACCGCTGGATGCCCGCGGCTTCCAGCACCAGTGGCAGAACGTCTTCGCCTTCCATATTCATGTATTTCAGGTTGCGGGGCAGAGATGCTGGTGCGGAGCTTCCATATCCAAAGCGCGAGTAAGCAAGCACACCACATCCGGTCGTCTGCGCGAGTTCCTCAGGAAAATCCCGCCACATGGTGCATGATCCAAGTCCCTCGTGGAGAAGGACAAATACAGGGGCTTCACCTATTGAAGGTTCGCAGAACGTGTATTCGATTTTGCCTTGAGGCAGGGGGAAAACACCCATGACGAAGCGTTAATCCCGAAGTTTAAAACGCTGGATTTTCCCCGTTGCTGTCTTGGGCAAGTCGTCAATAAACTCGATCCAACGGGGGTATTTCCAGCTGCCAATTTCACTTTTGACGTGATTTTTGAGGTCGTCAAAGAGACTGTCGCTTTCAAAACCTTCTTTCAGCACCACAAACGCTTTGGGTTTGGTCAGGCCTTCTTCATCTTCTTGCGGCACAACCGCAGCCTCGAGAACTGCCTCATGGCTCACCAATGCCGATTCCACTTCAAATGGAGAAACCCAGATGCCCGATACCTTGAACATGTCATCGGTGCGTCCGCAATAGTGGTAATAGCCGTCATTATCTCGGAAATATTTATCACCGGTGCGCAACCATTCGCCTTCGAATGTCGTGCGTGTTTTCTCCCGCTGGTTCCAATACCCAATTGCTGCAGATTGGCCCTTAACAGTCAGCTCACCGATCTCGTCATCATCCACTTCAAGGCCCGTATCGTCGAGTAACCGCGCCTCATATCCAGATACTGGTTTCCCCGAAGTGCCATAACGGACATCATCTGGCCGGTTCGACATGAAGATATGCAAAAGTTCCGTTGAACCAATGCCGTCGAGAATGTCCAGGTCAAACTTTGCCTTCCATGCGCGCGCCAGGTCTTCGGGCAATGCTTCGCCCGCTGATACGCACATGCGCAATTTTGACGAGCCGTTCTCCGGTGTGCAGTCAGGCTCATTGAGCATGGCCGCATAAAGGGTCGGGACGCCGAAGAAAATTGACGGATCGTGCTCTTTCAGAGCGGTAAAAACCGTGTCGGGGGTCGGGCGTCCATCAAATAAAATAGCAGTTGCACCAGCTGACATGGGAAAAGACATTCCATTGCCGAGTCCGTAGGCAAAGAACAGCTTGGCGGCGGAAAACATTACATCGTCTTCGCGTATACCGAGTGTGCTCTGACCATAGTTTTGCGCCGTGGTCATCAGAGAAGTTTGCACGTGAGGAACGCCTTTGGGCATACCTGTCGAGCCGGAAGAATAAAGCCAAAAGGCAACTTCATCATTCAGGGACGCTACGGTTTCAAAAGTTTTGGCTTCCTTGGCGAGTTCGCTGCTGAAATCGAGGTGATCCCCTGCATCTCCACGCGAAACGATCACGTGGCGAAGAGATGGCACATCTTTTAGGGCAGGTTCCACAACTGGCAGCAGCGCGGCTGATACAAATAAAACCCGCACGCGCGCATCGTTGAGCATGTAGTTGTATTGCGAGGTTGAAAGCAGGGTGTTGAGTGGAACCGGTATAATACCTGCGCGGATCGCGCCCCAGAATGTTACTGGAAAATCGGTCGTGTCGAGCATGATCATCGCGGCCCGTTCTTCACGCCTCAAATCAAGGCGTAACAGAAGGTTTGCCATTTGACACGATGCGTCTTGAAGGCCTGAATATGTGATCGAATTCCCAGGATCAATAAATGCTGTTTTGCTGCCTCGGCCCTGTTCTACGTTTTTGTCCACGAAATCCGTGGCAGCGTTGTACTCGCGCGGAAATTCCACTTGCCGATCCTCCAAACTCTGTCTGAGTTTATCGCCTAGAGTGTAACCTGCTCAATATTTGATTCAACCAAACAATAGTTCCAAATCGCCGCGCATCTGCTTGCGGTCTGCGAACGCACATTCTATCGTTTGCGAAAGGGAGAATGTTTGATGTTAAGTGCAGAATTAAATGCGCGCCTGACCCAAACCGGGAAAGATGCTCCGGCTGGAAAAATGATGCGTCATTACTGGCAGCCGGCAGCATTGGTTGACGAATTAGATGGTCCGCGCCCGGTCACGCCGGTCCGGCTTCTCGGTGAAGACCTTGTTCTTTTTCGCGGTGAAGACGGGCGGCTGGGTTTAATTGGCAAGCATTGCCCGCACCGCGGTGTTGATCTGTGTTTTGGGCGGTTGGAAGACGGTGGCCTGCGTTGCCCTTTCCACGGCTGGCTTTTTGACCATGAGGGCAAGTGCCTTGAACAACCGGCCGAACCTGATGGCAGCCGGATGCATGAGCAGATTTCCCATACGGCCTATCCGGTGGTGGAACGTGGCGGAATGATCTGGGCCTACATGGGCGAAGGCGATCCGCCGCCATTCCCGGCGTTTGATTGTTTTGAAGCGCCGGATACTCATGTTTTTGCCTTTAAGGGTTTTGTCGAGTGCAATTGGTTGCAGGCGCTGGAAGTTGGGATCGACCCGGCACATGCGTCTTTCCTGCACCGGTTCCTGCAAGACGAAGACCCGGCAGATTCCTATGGCAAACAGTTCCGTGCAACTTCTGCAGGCGCGGACAAACCAATGACACAGATCCTGCGGGAATATCCTCGCCCTGAAATACAGGTTGAAGAAACAGCCTACGGCCTGCGCCTCACATCATTGCGCGATCTTGATAATCAAGGCATGCATGTGCGGGTCACAAATCAGGTGTTTCCCCATGGTATTACCATCCCCATGTCGCCGGAAATGACCATTACTCAGTGGCATGTGCCGGTGGATGATGAAAATTGCTACTGGTATGCCGCGTTCACCAGCTTCACTGAACCGGTCGATAAGGCAAAAATGCGTGCCCAGAGGCTCGAGCTTTA
This sequence comes from uncultured Hyphomicrobiales bacterium, assembly GCA_905479595.1. Taxonomy (GTDB): domain Bacteria; phylum Pseudomonadota; class Alphaproteobacteria; order Rhizobiales; family CAJQND01; genus CAJQND01. The sequence goes on along the minus strand of CAJQND010000296.1, from coordinate 6,770 downwards.
CGAAGTCCCAGGCTACCGGCCAAAGATCAATAAAGCCAATAATTACGGCTTCAGTCCTGATGAACAACGAAGCGAAACCTACCTCGGCATGGGGCTCGATATTAACGTGCACGATCAATGGGCTGTCGAAAGCCCTGGCCCGGTGCAGGACCGTACCCGGGAACATCTGGGCAAATCAGATATTGGCATTATTGCCTACAGGCGGCTTTTACGCCGGGCAATTGATGCAGCGGTTGCCGGTGGCGATATGCCAGCGCTCGCTGCCGATGACCCTCTTCGCGGGCCAGCTGCATTTGACACGATCACCGAGCAGGAAGGCTGGCAGGAGGAATGGAAATCGCGTGAGTTAGCGCGGCGTGATAGATCTGGCTGGGCGAAATCTCCATGGTAGGTACAGCGGCAAGCTTTGCCGAACATCATGGACTGTGGTCAGACGACCAGGCCCGTTTGGCACGTGAGATTGAAGGTCGGGCCGCATCCGGCGAGTTTGATGTTCTGCGTCTTTCCTTCGCTGACCAACATGGGTTGCTGCGTGGTAAAACCTTAATCGCGGGTGACGGTTTGCGTCTCGGCAATGGCTGCACGCTGACCACCACTTTGTTGCTCAAGGACACATCGCATCGAACGATTTATCCTGTTTGGCAGGCTGGTGATCAACTGGCTGGTGGGCGAATGACTGGCGGTGGGGACTTTGTCCTTATTCCCGACCCCTCAACATTCCGTCTTCTGCCGTGGGCTGATGGTAACGGCTGGGTTCTGTGCGATATCTATTATACCGACGGAACACCGGTGCCGTTTTCAACCCGCCAGATATTACGCAAACAAATGGCCCGGTTAGAAGATAGAGGGCAAAGACTGGTCACAGGGTTGGAAGTTGAATTCCATGTGTTCCATCAACTCGAACCAGCACTTGCTCCGCAAGATGCTACACATCCAGGCGCAGTGCCGGAGGTGGAACTGGTTGCACAGGGTTATCAATATCTCACTGAAACCCGGTATGACGAAGTTGAAGAGATTATGGACCTCTTGCGTCAGAATATCGAAGGAATTGGTCTTCCTTTGCGTTCAATGGAAGTAGAATTTGGTCCCAGCCAGTTTGAGTTTACCTTCCATGCCGGTGATGCGCTGGAAAGCGCTGATAATATGGTGTTGTTCCGCTCTGCAGTAAAACAGGTGTGTCAACGCCACGGATTGCACGCGACATTTATGTGCCGCCCCCATCTGCCCAATGTGTTCTCCAGCGGTTGGCATTTGCACCAGTCGGTTCAAGATGTGAAATCTGGCACTAACATCTTTGTTGGCCAAGACGGGGATCTGCTCAGCGCGGATGCTCGTCACTATGTGGGCGGACTATTGAAACATGCCCGCGCGGCATCCCTGTTCACCACCCCGACGATCAATGGATACAAGCGCTACCGTCCGCGCACATTGGCACCAGACCGCGCGGTATGGGGTCGCGATAATCGCGGATCCATGGTGCGGGTATGTGGCCAGCCAGGTGATGCAGCAACGCGGATTGAAAACCGCATCGGCGAACCTGCCGCAAACCCATATCTCTATGCAGCATCGCAAATCATCTGCGGGCTTGATGGGATCGATAACACTGTCGACCCTGGTCCACCCGCTGATGACCCCTATGATGCAGAGGCAGAAGCTTTGCCCGCCAGTTTGATGGAAGCGGTGAGCGCATTACGCGGGAGCGATTTATTTGCCGCGGAGATGGGTGCGGAGTTTGTGGACTATATGTGTACACTGAAAGAGGCTGAAATTTCCCGGTTCCTCACTGAGACCACAGATTGGGAGATGCGAGAATACTTCCAGATTTACTGATTAAACACCCAGATAGCGCTCCTGCACATCTGCGCTGGATTTCAGTTCGTCTGAGGAACCAGACCAAACAACCTGGCCTTTTTCGATCACGAAATGACGGTCAGCAAGCTTGATCAAATCAGAGACATTCTTGTCGACCACAAGAATGGAGAGGCCAAGGTCTTTGATCGCGCGCAGGCAGTCCCAAATTTCATCTCGAACAAGTGGCGCGAGGCCTTCGGTGGCTTCATCCAGGATGAGCAAACGCGGGTTGGTCATCAGCGCCCGGCCAATGGCCAGCATTTGCTGCTCCCCGCCAGACAACAGATTGCCCATTGAACTGGCGCGCGCCTCTAGCGCTGGAAACATTGTATAAATCCGCTCAAGCGTCCATGCATCACCAGTTGCGCCGCTGGTTGATGCGGTCGCCACGAGGTTTTCACGAACCGTGAGATTGGGAAAAACCTGGCGGCCTTCTGGCACCAGGCCAAGGCCGAGTTTGGCGATGCGGAATGACGGTAGATGGCCGATTTGCGTGCCTTCGAGGCTGATTTCACCGGCAGATGGTTTCACAATGCCCATAATCGAGTTGATGGTTGTGGTTTTGCCCATGCCGTTGCGACCAAGCAAGGTCACCACTTCGCCCGCACCAACCTTCAACTCCATTCCAAACAGGGCCTGGCTCACCCCGTAAAATGTCTCTAGCCCGTAAACCTGCAGCATTACGCGGCCTCCCCGAGATAGGCATGACGAACATTCTCATCTGCCCGGACTTCATCTGGCGTGCCGGTGGCAATCACCTGGCCATAAACCAGCACGGAAATACGGTCAGCTAATGCAAACACCGCATCCATGTCGTGCTCCACAAGCAGCATGGTTTTGCCACTCAGGCTCTTCAGGGTTTCGACCATACGAGCGGACTCGTCAGGACCCATACCAGCCATAGGTTCATCAAGCAGCAGCAGTTTTGGTTTCGTCGCCAAGGCCATGGCAATTTCGAGTTGGCGGCGTTCCCCGTGAGACATCACAGATGCAGTGTCATTTGCCCGGCTTTCCAGACCAACCTGCTTCAGGCAAGCCATTGCCGGATCGGTTAAATTTTTGCTTGCGCGCGCTGGCGTCCAGAAGCGGAATGAATGACCATCATGGGCCTGAACTGCCAGGGCAACATTGTCGAGAACCGTCATTTCCATAAAAACCGACGTAATTTGAAATGAGCGTGCCAGACCGATATGGGAGCGCTTGTGGGCTGGTTGACCAACAATATTGTTGCCTTCAAACAATATCCGTCCAGCGTCTGGTTTAAGTGCGCCGGAAAGCTGTGAGATCAGAGTTGTTTTCCCTGCCCCATTTGGGCCGATAACTGCGTGGGTTTCACCGTCAAGCACATCGAGATGCACATTGTCGGTTGCCGTGACGCCACCAAAACTTTTGTGTAGACCTTGAATGGAGAGAATTGGTTCAGCCATCGCGTTTTCCCAACCTCGATAACAGCCCTGACATGCCGCCTTTTACAAACAGCACGCTCAAAATGAGGATGATGCCAAAGGGCAAGTGCCAATAGAGGGTAAAGCCAGAAAGGATTTCTTCCAGCAAAATGAAGGCAACGGCACCAAAAACCGGGCCAAGCAGGTAGGCTGCGCCGCCAAGGATGACCATGAACATCAATTCACCCGAGCGGCTCCAGTCCATCATTTCAGGGGAAATGAATGTGGTGAAATTGCCTAGTAAAGCACCGGCATAACCGCAAATTGCACCGGAAATCACATAGGCTGTGAGCTGGTAGATATAGGCGTTGAAGCCGATAGCATTCATCCGTTCCGCATTACCTTTCGCCCCCTGGATAACCATTCCAAAGCGTGAGTTCACAAGCCGGTGGACGATATACAGCACCACCAGAAGAGAAATAAAACACAAGGCGTAAAGAGCGATCGGATTAGAAAGGTCAAGACCAGGAAATTCAGACCGAGTGTCGATCACCAGCCCATCATCACCACCGTAGGTTTCTATCGACACAATGGCGAAATAGACCATTTGGCCAAATGCCATTGTGATCATGATGAAATGCACGCCCTTGGTGCGCAGACAGATTGCTCCGGTAATCAGCGCAAACAGCGCAGCTACCGCAATCGCCAGGCCAAACTGGAAAAACCCATTATAGGATGCAATTGCTTCAAACTCGCCATAGGTCGCGTGGTAGGCAGGTACGCCTACCGCGTATGCGCCAATGCCGAGAAACGCTGCATGACCAAATGAAATCATGCCGCCATACCCAAGCACAAGATTCAGGCTTACGGCAGCGATGGCCAGAATAACCAGCCGCGTGGAGATATCTATCCAGAATGGATGCCCGGTGTAATAGGCAATCGTGGGCACCAGTGCCAAGCCGACCAGCAAGATCAGGTTGGCCCAGCCTGTCGCTGTGAAAAGCGATGTCCAGTTGTCCGGCATTTGAGAGTTTTGCGTCGTTTCCAAATTTGCCATGTCAGCGCACCTTCGGAGGGAAAAGGCCTTGCGGCTTAAATGACAGAACAATTGCCATGAGAATATATATCAGCATGGCGGAGATGGCGGGTGCTGCAGTTTCTGCAGCCTCGGCGGACATGAATATTTTGAAAATGTCATCGAGGAATGATCGCCCGAATGTATCAATCAAACCAATTAGCAAGGCAGCGATAAACGCGCCTTTCATGGAACCGATACCGCCGATTATGATGACCACGAAAGCGGTGATGATGATTTCATTGCCCATGCCGATGGACGCTTCGGTGATGGGTGAGATCAACATACCCGCCACCCCGGCAAGCACCGCGCCCAGGGCAAACACGCCGGTAAAGAGGGTTTTGATATCAATGCCAAGAGCAGACACCATCGTGCGGTTAGAGGCCCCGGCGCGGATAAGCATGCCGAGCCTGGTGTGGTTGACCAGCCAGTACAGGCCTGCTGCGATAAAAAGCCCGGTGATGATGATCAGCAAACGGTAAGTCGGGAATATTATTCCATTGAAGAGCTCAACTTGACCATCGAGCCATTTGGGCAACTGTACCGCGATACCTTCCACGCCCCAAAAAATTTGCACCAGGGTGTCGAAGCATAAAATCAACCCAAAGGTTGCAAGAACATGATCGAGATGGTCTCGCGGATAGAGGTGGCGTATCACCCCAATTTCGATAATGAATCCGGCAAATGCAGTGAGCGGAATAGCCAACAAAATGCCCAGGAAAAACGACCCAGTCCAGTATGCGAGAGTGGCACAGATGTAAGCGCCAATCATATACAGCGAACCATGGGCGAGATTGACGAAATCCATAATCCCAAAGGTGAGCGACAGACCTGAGGCGAGCAGGAACAGCAACACGCCAAGTTGCAAGCCGTTCAATAGCTGTATGAGGACGAGTGATCCGTCCATTATGCCCCTACCTCCCCTTTTAGAAATTGTTTTACATTGATTTGAACATCTTGAGAACCGCTCAAGAACATCAAGCACTATTTTGCTTCATCGAGCCTGGGAAACGCTCCAGCGGGCATGAAACCCAGGTGCGATCGCCTGCAGGCGTTCATCTGACATACGGCCGGAACGGGTCATGTAGTCATAGGCGAGATCAACGGGTTCCAGTGCTAATTTTTTGGAAAAACCTTCGTACCATTCATATGAGCTCCGTGCTGCACTGAGCAACTTTTCTACTTGGGGTTTGCGCACGGCGACAAATGCGTCGAGGGCTGCGTCCACACAAGGGCCAGCGTCGCGGAATGATCGGAACAACGCCACTGCATCTTCCATGGCCAGTCTGGTGCCAGAACCGATGGAAAAATGAATGGTCCTCAGAGCGTCTCCCAGCAGTACTGTGTTTCCCGCGGTCCAGTTGCGGTTTGTAACAACTGGAAATTGCCGCCAGATAGAACGGTTGGAAATCAGATTTGCGCCGTTCAACGTGTCTGAGAAAATATGTTGGCAAAATTCGCGCGAGGCTGCTTCTGTCTTCTCAGTTAACCCGGCCTGCTCAAAGGTTGCAGCATCACACTCAACAATAAAGGTACTCATTTCGGAAGCGTAACGGTAATGATGGGCCACATATGCACCGTTATCAAACCTGCGAAAGGTCAAGCTGAGTGTATCAAAACGCTGCTTTGTACCATACCAGATGAAGCGATTGGTAAGCAGTTTGATTTGCGGTTGGAAGCGGTCTGCCAACGCGTTGCGAACCGATGAATTTACACCGTCGGCACCAACTACGAGATCAGATGTATTCTGGGCATCGGCCAGGTTGAAGGGGTTACCAAAGCGAATGCGGATGCCGGCATCTTCACATAAGCCATAGAGAATATTCAGTAATGAAAGCCGGGATATGCCTGAAAACCCGTTGCCATCAATGGCCACTTTTTTGTTGTGATGGGTAATGGTCAGGTCATCCCAGTGTTCAGCACCGTCTGACAGCAGTTTGAAAAAATCATCATCTGCATCTTCAAGGTGGGTGAGGGCGGTATCGGAAAAGACCACCCCGAACCCATACGTGGCATCCTTCTTGTTGCGCTCATAGACGGTGATGGAATAATGCGGCCATGCTTTTTTCATCAACAGGGCAAAATACAAGCCAGCTGGTCCAGCACCTGCAATAGCGATTTTCAATTGGCTGTGCTCCCGCTACACTCTTGATCATAACAACTTTCCAAGAGTAGCCCGGTAATGACTGATCATCCATCTACAATTGTTCAAAAAATTCCTGTGGCCTGGGGCGATTGCGATGCGCTGGGAATTGTCTTTTACCCCCACTACTACCGCTGGTTTGACACGTGCACCCACGCCTTGTTTATCCGCCAGGGTATGGGCCACCGGGTGGTGCAAGAAAGGTTTGGTATTTTGGGTTGCGGGTTGATTGACACAGGCGCCAGCTTTTCAGCACCTGCACGCTTTGACGATGAACTGGAAGCAACCAGTACCATCACTGAATGGAGCCGCCGCA